>CAZGMW010000317.1:0-2671 GCA_964526895.1 uncultured Planococcus sp.
GATTGAAATCCCTCAGCCATATTGCACTCGTCATCGCACATGAAAGTGTCAGTGTCGACGACAGCGCCGTGATCAGTCGGAACGAAACAGGCCGTATCACGGAATGGTTTTCGGATTGGATAGAAAGGAACACGCCATGAAAGCATTTGAAATTGTGACACACACAATCAACCCGCAGCAATACGCGGACCTGGTCCTGCGGCCGGAAGCGGGAGCTGTGACCTTATTCACGGGGCATGTACGCGAATGGACGAAAGGCGTTCGGACGCTGTATTTGGCGTACGAAGCCTATGTTCCGATGGCGGAAAAGAAACTGGCGCAGATCGGCGCGGAAATCGAAGAGCGGTGGCCTGGCGCCAAAACGGCGATTGCCCACCGCATCGGAGAACTCGCCATCAGTGACATTGCGGTAGTGATTGCCGTGTCATCGCCTCACCGGAAAGCGGCTTACGAAGCTAATGAATACGCCATCGAACGCATCAAGGAAATTGTGCCCATCTGGAAAAAAGAAATTTGGGAAGACGGCGAAGAATGGATCGGCGACCAGAAGAAAAAGCCGGAAGGAGACGGGTTATGATAACTGTGCATTATTTTGCGGGATTAAAAGAAGTGACAGGCGTTTCCCAGGAACAGGCGGATTTGTCAGGACAGACCGTGCAACAGCTGGCACAATGGGCTGCGGAAAAATACCCGGGCATTGACGCCGGGGCTGCGCGCATTGCGGTCAATGAAGAATACGCTTTGCCGGAAGACATGCTGAATAATGGCGACGTCGCGGCATTCATCCCGCCGGTCAGCGGAGGATGAAAAAGACAGTTGGTATTTTGCTCGCCGGCGGCTTATCGAGGCGTTTCGGATCCCCGAAAGCTTTCGCCGAACTGGACGGTAAAGCGTTTTATGAATATTCATATGACGCTTTAGCAGCAGTCTGCGAGCATGTGGTCGTCATCACGAGACCGGAATTGAAAGGCCGCTTTCCGGGAACACTGGATGTTACCTCCGACACTGATAAGTTTGCGGGTCTTGGCCCGCTCGCCGGAATTTACACGGCAATAGCTGAACGGCCGGCGCAGCAGTATCTGGTCTTGCCATGCGATATGCCGTTTATCGGTGCATCCGAGACGGCTGCGTTTATGAAAGCGGCTTCAAAAACTGCAGACATCACCGCAATTCGGGACGGGAAGCACGATATTCCACTATTCAGTTTGTGGAATGGACGCATACTGGAGTTGTTAGAGAAGGAATTGGAAGAAGAACAGTTGCGGGTCATGGTATTTATGGCGAAAGTGGAAACCGAATGGCTGGACAGCTCATCAGTCGGCGGCTCGACTGCTTTTCGCAACATCAACAAACCGGATCAGTTGAAAGGAGTCGATGAACATGGCAGTGAAACCCATACAGGACCGCTTTGAACGGCCAATCCGTGATTTGCGCATTTCGGTGACGGACCGCTGCAATTTCCGCTGCTCCTATTGCATGCCGAAAGAAGTGTTTGGCGATGATTATGCATTTTTGCCGAAAGAGGAATTATTGACGTTTGAAGAAATCCATCGCCTCACGGAGATTTTTGCAGCAATGGGTGTCAAAAAGATCCGTTTGACTGGCGGTGAACCATTGATGCGCCGCGGCCTGCCGGATTTGATCAAAATGATTCTATCCGTGGATGGAATTGAAGACATCGGCTTGACGACAAACGGCCTGTTTCTTGGTGCCCATGCCGAAAACCTTTACGCTGCAGGGCTGCGCCGTCTGAACATCAGTCTGGATGCGTTGGACCCGGAGCTTTTCGGTAAATTGAACGGCAGAGGCGTCAAGCCGGATCCAATCTTGAAGCAAATCGACCGCGCACAGCAAATTGGCTTTGATATCAAAGTCAACATGGTCGTGCAAAAAGGGGTCAATGAAAGCGAAATCTTGCCGATGGCCGCCTATTTCAAAGAGCGCGGCATCACGCTGCGTTACATCGAATTCATGGACGTTGGCAACGACAACGGCTGGAGCTTCAAAAAAGTCGTCACCAAAAAAGAGATCCTGGAAAAGCTGCAGACGGAGTACGTGCTCGAACCGGTTGATGAAGATTATTACGGGGAAGTGGCGAAGCGTTACCGCTTCAAGGGCAGTGACGCACAAGTCGGCTTTATCACATCCGTGTCGGAATCGTTCTGTTCGACGTGCACACGCGCCAGATTGTCATCAGACGGCAAGTTCTATACGTGCCTGTTTGCCGATTCCGGATTTGATATCCGTGAATTGCTGCGTGCAGGCTTGGACGACGCTGAATTATTGCGTAAAATCAGCGCGGTATGGCAACGCCGCGACGACCGCTATTCAGACGAACGCACCGAACTGACCGCTAAAAACCGCAACAAGATCGGCATGTCGTATATCGGCGGCTGAGTAGAATCATTCTTTGTAATTATAAGGTGGGTAAAATCTGTTGTAAAACGGTATTTTGCCTGCCTTTTTTTCTTAGGCAGATTCACTTCGAAGTCACGGGCAAGTTTGGTGCTTGGCTAATGAATTGGACAAATGACTCGGAAGCTGCAGCATTTTATGGGAAAAGGCAATTAAGGTGTCAATTGTCAAATCAAGTCGCCGCTGTGGGAAACGAATCTATATCTCGAATGGTTTATTGTAATTCAGTACTTTCCGGGAGACCTGATTGAACTTC
>CAZGMW010000318.1:0-2668 GCA_964526895.1 uncultured Planococcus sp.
AAAAGCACGAAATCAATGCTATCGAAAATGGTCAGCTTTACGATCCGGAGAAATCGATTCCAGGGGAAATGAAAGAAGAATTTCCTGCTCATTCACACGGACGCGTACTGGATCTATTGCTTCCGATCCTTATGTTGGTCGCTGGAACTATTGCAGCCATGCTTTGGACTGGTTATCAAAATGCAGGACAGGTACTGGATGTTTGGCTGATCTTCGAAAATACAGATGTTCCGCTATCGCTATTGGCGGGTGGACTTCTTGGCACAATTACATCCATTGTTCTATATATACTGCAGATGAAGAAAAATGAAACAGCCAATGCCGGTTGGATCGGCAAAGGAATCTGGGCCGGCATCAAGTCAATGATCGGCGCTGTCCTGATTCTGATCTTTGCCTGGTCATTGACTTATCTTATCGGTGCTTTGGAAACAGGAACTTATCTTGCCGGACTTGTAAGTGATGGAAATATCCCGGTTTCGGTTCTTCCAGTGTTGCTGTTCCTGCTTGCCGGTGTCATGGCATTCTCGACTGGAACTTCATGGGGGTCGTTCGGTATCCTGTTGCCGATAGCAGGAACCATTATGATCGAAGCTGCGCCTGAACTATTGCTTGCCTCATTGTCGGCTGTACTAGCCGGTGCGGTATTCGGCGATCACTGCTCACCTATTTCAGATACGACAATCTTGTCTTCGACTGGAGCGGGCAGCAATCATATGGACCACGTCGCAACGCAGCTTCCGTATGCATTGACAGCTGCGGCAATTGCAGCGGTAGGGTATTTGGTCATAGGCATTACGGGTTCGCTAATTTGGTCACTCGTGGCGGTAGTTATTATTCTTGCAATACTATTTACAGTTTGGTCTCAACGGACAACAATCCTAGAAAAAACCAGAAACGCTCAATAAATAAGAAGCGGAGAGATTTTCTCTCCGCTTTTTTATTATTGTAATAATAGTTATTTTTAAAAAAAGAAGAAACTGTCTTTACTTTGTAGCGGCCTCTCGGTATACTATTTTTAGATTAGTTAATAATCTGAAAATATACAAACTTCCCATATTTCTGTAAAGAAACTGGAAGTTCGTAAAGAGGAGGAGAAATTATGGAACGTTCGCAATGGGGCACACGCGCTGGTTTTATCCTGGCGGCAGTCGGCTCGGCAATCGGTTTGGGAAACATTTGGCGTTTTCCGTATGTGGCCTATGAAAATGGTGGAGGAGCATTCTTTATACCGTACTTATTCGCTCTGTTAACCGCAGGGATACCGATTCTTATCCTCGAATTCACCATCGGACATAGATACCGTGGATCAGCGCCATTATCATTCTTCCGCATGAGCGGCAAAAAAGCGGAATGGCTGGGCTGGTGGGCAGTGCTCGTATCATTCGTCATATCGGCATATTACGCCGTCATTATTGCCTGGGCTATGCGTTATACGATTTTTTCCATCAATCTGGCATGGGGCACTGACACAGAAACGTTCTTGTTCGCAGATTTTCTCCAACTAGGAGACGTCCCTGGACAAACCGGCGATATCGTCTGGGGGATTTTTATCCCGTTAGTGCTGGTATGGATCATCACTCTGGGAATACTTTTAGCCGGAGTCAAGAAAGGGATCGAAGCTGCTAACCGCATTTTCATCCCGACATTAGTTGTAATTTTCCTTATTATCGTAATCCGTGCTGTAACTTTGGACGGTGCAATGCTGGGTCTGAACGCATTCTTCGAACCGAACTTTGATGCCATTATGGATCCTCAGGTTTGGGTTGCAGCCTACGGACATATCTTCTTCAGTTTATCCGTGGCATTCGCCATCATGATCACTTATTCAAGTTATCTGCCGAAGAAATCGGATATTACAAACAATGCTTTCATCACAGGTTTTGCCAACTCGAGCTTTGAATTGCTTGCGGGTATTGGTGTATTTGCGGCACTAGGCTTCATGGCGGCACAATCTGGAGTAGACGTAGCCGACGTAGCGGCTGGCGGAGTTGGTTTAGCGTTTGTGGTATTCCCGCAGATCATCAATCAATTTCCTGGACTGAATGGACTTTTTGGAGTCTTATTCTTCCTATCCTTGACTCTTGCTGGACTAACTTCTTTAATGTCCATCACAGAAACATACGTGGCGGCGATTGCAGAGAAATTTGGCACATCACGCCGTAAAGCAGTTGCTTTCGGTGGCGGATTGGCAGCATTAATTTCTATTCTGTTCGCTACGCAAGGCGGTCTTTACTTCCTTGACCTAGCAGATTATTACATCAACCAATTTGGTGTTGCAGCAGTCGGGCTAGTTGAAGTGATCATGGTTGTTTGGATCCTTCGCAAAGCAGACAAACTTAAAGATCATGCAAATGCGATTTCTGACATTCATCTGGGTGGATGGTGGAAATTCTGTCTTGGTGTTATTACACCGATCGTCCTTGGTTATATGATGTTCGGATTGCTGAGACTTAATATTCTTAAAGAATTCGACAACGACACAGGGAACTACGAAGGCTATTCGGATATGTTCACCCTATTCGGAGGAGTCTCTGTAGCAGCTGGCGCTTTGATTTTGGGAATCTTGTTCTCACTCGGAAAATGGCATAAGAGTCACGCTGAATTCGAGGAAGAAAAATAAGGGGGTTAACGCTATGGAAACAAGCGCAATCGTAGTCATGATCATCGG
>CAZGMW010000319.1:0-2658 GCA_964526895.1 uncultured Planococcus sp.
TGCGCGGCAAAAAACGCCACTTCGCTGGCTCGCCTTATGCCTTTCAGAGCTAACCGGGCACTTCCGCTTTTCGCGTGTCCGGACTCCAGTGCCCAGCTCCTCGAGTCGTAAGCCTCACTGCCTAGGCGGCTGAAAATTTACTTTGCTGGTTTGCATGGATTTACAGTGCTCCTGCATCGCTGCGCTAGCTTCGTCGCAAAGAGTCGTCCGAACTTCCTTCGTCCAACTCTTAGCTGAGCGGCCGTTTTCGCTTTTCGCGTGTCCAGACTCCGGCGACCCAGCCCCTCGAGTCGCTTCGGTCTTGCCAGTAATGGCAAAGAGCGCCATTACTTTCAAGCCCTCCAGCGCTTGTCGGGGCTAACCGGGTGCCGTCGCTTTTCATTTCTTTCTTTTGCCAAAAACTCCTGAATTCCTTGGCATGTGTTAAAATAGTTTTCATCAGATTATAAAAGGAGACAGTGGAGATGCTCTATGTGAAGGCACCTGCCAAAATCAATTTAACATTAGATGTATTACATAAAAGACCTGATAATTATCATGAGGTCGAAATGATCATGACTACCGTGGATCTTGCAGACCGCATCGGGCTGATGGAAACCGAACGCGGAATTCATATAGAATCAGCCGATCGCTTTGTGCCGAACGATTCACGCAACCTTGCTTACCAGGCAGCGAAGTTATTAAAAGATACCTATCATATTAAATCCGGTGTTATCATCAAGCTCGATAAACAAATTCCAGTGGCTGCCGGACTGGCAGGCGGAAGCAGCGATGCAGCGGCAACGCTGAAAGGCCTGAATAAGTTATGGAACCTGAATCTTTCATTGGATGAGCTGGCCGAGCTGGGCACAAAAATTGGTTCGGATGTCGCTTTTTGCGTCTACGGCGGAACGGCACTTGCGAAAGGCCGCGGCGAAATCATCCAACAGCTTCCAACTCCGCCGAATTGCTGGGTCATTCTCGCAAAACCGGTAATCGGCGTTTCAACTGCTGAGGTTTACGGAGCTTTCGATGTCAATAAAGCTGAACATCCAAATACACAAAAAATGGTTGAAGCCATTGAAAACAAAGATTACGCCGCTGTCTGTGCAAATTTGGGGAATGCGTTGGAAAGTGTAACGCTATCCCTGTATCCTGAAGTGGCACAAATCAAAGACCAGATGAAGAAGTTCGGAGCAGACGCTGTACTTATGAGCGGCAGTGGACCGACCGTCTTCGGATTGGTGCAGCAGGAGGCGCGTATTCCACGCATTTATAACGGTTTGCGCGGCTTTTGTGCAGAAGTATACGCCGTAAGACTGGTCGGCGAGCGGGAGCCACTTGCTTAAAGACGGATAATTATGGTAAGTTTTCTATAAATCATTCGTGTTCAGGAGAGTGGAAAATGAAGTGGAAACGCAGTGAACGTTTAGTAGACATGACGCATTATTTATTGGATCATCCACATAAATTAATTCCGCTGACGTATTTCGCTGATTTGTATCAATCGGCCAAATCATCCATCAGTGAAGACCTGGGAATCGTCAAAGAGACTTTCGAACAAAAAGGCATCGGTTTATTGGCGACGGTACCTGGAGCTGCCGGCGGTGTGAAATACATCCCGAAATTGCAGGAACCCGAGATCAGAGGCATCATGCAGGAATTAATCAGCGAGTTAAGCCATTCAGACCGGCTGCTGCCGGGTGGTTACCTCTATATGACCGATGTACTGGGCAATCCGGATATGATGAACCGCGTCGGTAAAGTTTTCGCCACGGCGTTTGCACATCAGAAAATCGATGTCATCATGACGGTGGCGACCAAAGGCATTCCGATTGCCCACGCCATCGCGCGCCATTTGAATGTGCCGGTCGTTATCGTACGCCGCGACAGCAAAGTTACCGAAGGCTCCACTGTCAGCATCAATTATGTGTCGGGTTCGTCCCGCCGCATCCAGACGATGGTGTTGTCGAAACGCAGCATGAAGAGCGGGCAGCGTGTGCTGATCACCGATGATTTCATGAAAGTCGGGGGCACGATGAACGGCATGAAAAATCTTCTTGAAGAATTTGAATGCACGCTTGCCGGAGTTGCAGTGCTCGTGGAAGCGGAACACAAAGACGAGCAGCTCGTAGAAAAATATTTATCACTTGTTAAGTTACGTGAAGTAAGTGAAAAAGAACGAAAAATTGAATTGTATGAAGGAAATTATTTTTCGGATGGAGGTTATTGATTATGAAGTATGTAGCAACTGATAAAGCTGCGGCCGCAATCGGCCCTTATTCTCAAGGTGTGGTGTCAGGTGATATGTTCTATAGTTCGGGGCAAATTCCGTTGACGCCTGCCGGTGACATTGCAGGAGATGCAATTGGTGAACAGACTCACCAGGTATTTGCCAATTTAAAAGCGGTGCTTGCAGAAGCTGGCTCGTCGCTGGAACAAGTTATAAAAACGACGGTGTTCATCAAAGATATGAACGATTTTGCTGCATTGAATGAAATCTATGCCTCTTATTTCGGCGACCATAAACCAGCCCGCTCCACAGTGGAAGTGGCCAGGCTGCCAAAAGACGTCAAAGTTGAAATCGAAGTTATTGCGAAAGTGCAATGATGTTACAAAACTGCCTTCCCCGGGCAGTTTTATTTTTTTATCATGAAAACAAAATATTCTAATAAATTT
>CAZGMW010000320.1:0-2656 GCA_964526895.1 uncultured Planococcus sp.
GATGAATGAATTCGATCCGATTTCAAGAGAATAGTCGCTTCCTGCTCCGCCTTCAAAAGCTTCGCCGTCGACGAATCCTTCGAAATCGATAACTGCAGTGTCCCCTTCAACGATCGCTTCGTCTTCTTTAACAGCAAGTTCAGCGAAACGCTCCTGGTTTTCCTTCAATTTTTCTTCGATTTCTTCATCAGTCACTTCAGTTTCAGCTTTCGAAACTTCAAGTCCTTTATATTCGCCAAGCTCAACTTCCGGCTTAACCGTCACTTTAGCAGTGAATACAAGCGGCTGGCCTTTTTCGATTGTTTCGATATCGATTTCCGGGCGGTCAACTGGGTTGATTCCCGCTTCTTCTACTGCGTTTGCGTAAGCATCCGGCAAGATGAAGTCCAAAGCATCCTGGTAAAGAGATTCTGCACCAAAACGTTTCTCGAACATTTGACGCGGCATTTTCCCTTTGCGGAATCCTGGTACGTTAATTTCTTTTACGACTTTCTTGAACGCTTTGTCCAGTCCGGCATTTACTTCTTCTGCTGGAACTTCAACTGTAAGTGTTCCTGTGTTACCTTCTTGCTTTTCCCATTTTGCTGACATATATAAGCCCTCCAAACATTTTTTACAAAGTCATTCATACGTTTATACGAATTTTGACAACTTCAATATTATATCACACATGATACGAGGTTCAACTATTTCTATCCATTGCGCATTTCAAACCATAGTTCGGCCTGTACAAGGAGCTTACGCAAGTCTTCATCACTTGTCTCATCCACTTCCCCAGTGAACAGTAAATTCAGATAAGACATATACGCTTCAGCCACTTCTTTTGTGTCATAATCATCCATCAGGAACGGGTAAAACAAATAGACATGCCGCTCGAATAATTCATTTGCCATATCGAGCCGAGTAGGATCTTTTGCCAATTGGTCAGCGAAAATCCCTTTAATTTCAAGGACGCGCTTGCTTTCCTGGGGATCGGTAAGGTCTGTGATATTGAACTCGCCGCTGTAATGAAACTTATGTATGTTGACTTTAGCCATGATTTTTTCCTGTTGCATGATGAATAATATGTATGTTTTCGCCAATAAATCGATTTCCGGATGTTCCACCAGTGCAATCATCTTCTCTTTCAGGGGCTTAAACGACGAAGGCGGCAATTCCATCACTTTTCGTTCCTGTTCATAGGCCTTCAGTTTCAAGAAGATTTCAGGTGTAAACTGGTCGGCATCAATCTTCTCGATTGATTTTGATGCAATACGCTCATTCAAATCCCTCAGCAAGTGAAACTGCTCCAACCGTTCTTCCGGAAGGACCTGTTCATCGATCAATGCTTCAATCACCCGTTCCGCTTCATCAAACTCTTTTACCTGCATAAGTATGCTTATGTATAACTCCATGGTCTCCAGATAATGGATCGGTCCGACCTTCAACAATTCTTTGCACACTTCCAGCGCTTCGCCATAATCTCCCAATTCATACAGGCAATAAGAATAAGCACCGAGCGCAGCCGGATGTTCCGGTTCATAGGTCAGAACCTGATAAAGACCATCCCTCGCTTCTTCATAACGTTCCTGCTTGAGAAGTGTCATTCCTTCGGTCAGCAACCGGTTGATCGTAGTCGGAAAAACGACAACATTGCCTTTACGTTTCAAATCCCTGTATTTCTTACGCATTCAATCACCTCCTTTGCAGAATTATCGTCCATACCCTATCATAGCCCTTCTCATGAAAGTTAAACCTTCCCTGCCCGCCTGATCGGTGCATTCTCTGCATTTATTTTACTATACCACTTACTCAATCAATTTTAGAATGGAATAAAACAAAAATCCCTTCCACGAAGGAAGGGATTTTGTAAGCATCAATCGCCGATAGATAGCGAATAGGCAACATATGCACCGATCTCACGGAAGAAAAACGGAACGATTGATGTCAGTGAATTGTATTCGGAAGTTGTGGTCGGTGAAGTGAAAACTTCAAACCCCAGATCTTCAGCCATTTGAATGGCCCGTTTCATATGCAGTGGATCGCTTACCACCAAAAAATCAGAGAGCTCATTCAATTCTGCAATCTCTGAAATGAAACGGAAGTTTTCAAGCGTTACCATCGAGCGGTCTTCAATATAAATATCTTCTGCCGGTATATCATGTGCAATGGCATATTTTCTTGAAACGGCGGCTTCAGCGAGTGTGGAACCATTCGTCTTGCCACCGGTAAAGATGATCTTATCGACGTAATCATTTTCATATAGCCAAATCGAATGGTTGATGCGTTCTCGGAGCACCGGCGACGGTTCATCTCCCCAAACCGCTGTTCCAAGAACAATTGCGGCATCCGCCTTCACCAAATCAGATGTCTTTGCATAAGTCCAAATATCGTAAGCAGCAGTGCCGCTGAATCCTATAAGTAAAATCAAAGTAGCCAAAAATATTTTTACAGGCAGTTTCTTCACCAATTCCAGTTCATCCTACTCTCTATGATGTAGCCATAATGATAATATTATCCCTTCCAGAGGGCTTCAGAACAGTTTAGCAAATCCAGATGTTCAATTGGAAGAGTTTCTTAGAAAATAATTTCATTTTTTTCCTGCAGTTTCACAAAATGGCCATGCATACAAAAATCTTCCGGCCGAGGATCCGGCTGGAAGATTGTTACCCGTGGG
>CAZGMW010000321.1:0-1911 GCA_964526895.1 uncultured Planococcus sp.
GCGGGAATTTCTTTTTCTTGGTCACAAGCACGACCATAACTTCTCCGGTGGCACGGGCTTTACGGACGACGACGTGGCGGAGCTGCCCACGGTGCGTTTCTTCTTCGTATGGTTCAATGCCCATTTCTGTCAACTTATGTTTGATGCCGGCCATGATGCTGTCAGCTTCCGGCGTCTGGATGAGACAGATGTCGGTATCGGCAATCCGGTGGGAACGCGGCTGATAAAAACCAGCCACAACCCGGCCGTCTTCCATCCCAAAAGGAATCTGTGATTTATTGCGGTAGCGCCATGGATCTTCCATCCCTTTTACAGGATGAACCGGCACATCCGGCAATTTCCCGATGCGTGTGATGGCATCGCGCACGAGTTTGCGCTTGAACGTCATCTGGCCTTCGTATGACAGATGCTGAATCTGGCATCCGCCGCAAGTGTCAAATACAGGACAAGGCGCTTCGACCCGGAATGGTGAAGCATTTTCAATTTGAAGCAATTTAGCAAAGCCATAGGATTTCAGCGTTTTCAATACATGGATATGCACATCTTCTCCCGGCAAAGCGCCATGGATGAATAATGGATATCCTTCTATTTTGGCAACTCCGGCTCCGTCATGGGTCAAGTCTTCCACATGAACCAGCAGGCGGTCGTTTTTCGTTACAGGTTTCAATTTGTTCACTCCATTTCACATTCGTTAATTGTACTATAGAAAAGCGCAGGAGACCATCTGGATTTGACGTGCATAAGAAAACATGAAAAAACGCGCCAGGCAAAGCCTGGACGCGCAATTAGTCACGATCTTTCGATACGGGTCCATCTTTTAATGAGAACCAGAACGCGAAAGCGATTGAAGCGATCAGTACGAGAAACGGTGCATAGAATATCAAGAAATCCTGCATGGAAATTGCCTCCTTTTATGCATGATGATCCGATTTGCCTTTGACATAATCTTTGTCGAACAGGAACAGGCGGAACAATAGATAAAGTGATGGCAGCAATAGACCGAGCCCCGCTATAAAGGCGATGATCAACGCAATCGCCATCGATTCGTTGGTGAAGCTATCGTAAATCGTCAAGTATGGATACAGAAGATACGGATAATGCGATACACCGTATGCGAAAAACGCGGTAAAGAATTGGCCGACCAATAGAATGAACGCCAGACCGTAATTTTTCTTTTTCCATATCAGATAGACGGTGCCGATAAACAGCAGGAACGAAACCGCGAATGCCCACCATAGATCCAGAATACGCGTGTAATGCTCCGGATTATGGCTGCGGAGCTCAAAAATGATGCCAGTCGCAGTGATAATCGCCGGTCCTGCCCAGACCAATGCATATTTGCGCATCAGTTCAGTGGCTTTTGCATCGCCGGCTGCATTGGCGTACCAGGTCAGAAATACCGCAGAGATATAAAGGACGGCAGTGATGCTGAGGACAACAATGCTCCACATCAGCGGACTCGTAAAGAGCACCCAATAATCAAGATAAGGCTCGCCGCCATTCATTTTGATGAATCCGCCTTCCGACATTGCAAGCACCGGTGATAACGATGCAGGCAGCAATAAGCCGGACAAGCCGTACATATAAATATAACCACGGTGATTGATTTTTGCACCGTATGTGGCAAAAGCGTAATAAGAACCGCGGATGGCCAATAAAACAAGCGCCAGACTCGCTGGGACCAATAATGTCGTTCCGTAATAAAAAGCGGTCTGCGGGAAGAAGCCGATAATGCCCACAAAGAAGAACACGAAGAATACGTTCGTCACTTCCCACACCGGTGACAGATAACGCTGGATGATATTAGTCAGCACATGCTGTTTATCCGCAAACGCACTATAGGCATTGAAAAAGCCAGCGCCAAAATCGATGGAAGCCACTATGACATACAAGAACAGGAACAGCCAAAGA
>CAZGMW010000321.1:1921-2643 GCA_964526895.1 uncultured Planococcus sp.
CCAAAGAACCGAAACTCCGATTATTTCAAGTGTCATTCCGGTTCACCGCCTTTATCTGCCTTTTGTCTTTGGGCAAGCTCTTGTTCAACCGGATTACGTTTGTACATTCTCGACAGTACAACGATTGTCCCGACACCCAGAATAAAATACAAGACTGCGAATAAAACAATCATCAGGTCGATCTGGCCGCTTGTAGTGGCAGCCTCGCTTGTTTTCATATAACCGCGCAGAATCCATGGCTGTCGCCCGACTTCTGTGAACCACCAACCGGCTTCGATGGCGATCAAAGCCAACGGTCCGCCTGCCACTGTCAGCCAGCGGAACCATTTTTTGGTGATGAAAGCCCATTTCCGCCAAGCTGCAACTACATAAACAAATGAAAAGAATGCCAGCCACATGCCGATGGTCACCATCGTATCAAACAGATAATGAATCCAGAGCGGAGGAATTTCATCTTCCGGGAAGTCATTCAAACCGATTACTTCCGAAGTTGGATTGCCATGTGCCAAAATACTTAAGGCATAAGGAATTTTAATCGCGTATTTCGGTTCCTGTCCGTCTAGGATACCGAAAAGAACCAATCCAGCATCGCCTTCCGTTTCAAAATGCCATTCAGCTGCAGCCAATTTTTCCGGCTGGTATTCAGCAAGGTATTTACCGGACAAATCTCCGATAAGTGCCGTGGCAATTGCAAAAACCAAACCAAGTTTCATCGTCAGAAA
>CAZGMW010000322.1:0-2642 GCA_964526895.1 uncultured Planococcus sp.
GCCATCCCATGGCTTAAATCAGAGGGATATGACGTAGTAGCGGTATGTCTTGATATCGGAGAAGGCAAAGATCTTGAATTTATTAAACAAAAAGCGCTTCAAGTTGGAGCGGTTGAAAGTTATATGGTGGATGCGAGAGATGAATTCGCGGATAATTATGCATTAATATCCATGCAGGCACATACGCTTTATGAAGGGAAATATCCGCTTGTCTCGGCTTTGTCCCGTCCATTGATTTCGAAAAAATTGGTTGAAATCGCTGAACAATGCGGCGCTACAGCAGTTGCTCATGGCTGCACAGGCAAAGGCAACGATCAGGTGCGTTTCGAAGTATCGATCAAGTCTTTAAATCCCGAACTGGAAGTTGTTGCACCCGTCAGACAATGGGGCTGGTCGCGTGATGAAGAAATCGCTTATGCGAAGCAGCACGATGTACCAGTACCGGTGAATCTGGACAGCCCGTTTTCAATCGATATGAATCTTTGGGGCCGTGCCAATGAATGCGGCATATTGGAAGATCCTTGGGCGACACCACCGGCAGATGCCTATGAACTGACAAACGCATTGGAAAACACACCGGACACACCGGACATCGTTGAAATCGAATTCGTGAAAGGCGTACCAGTGAAACTTGATGGTATTTCCTATACGTTCAAAGAATTGATATTCGAATTAAACCATTTGGCAGGCAAACATGGCGTCGGACGAATCGACCATGTAGAAAATCGCCTTGTCGGCATCAAATCCCGTGAAATATATGAAGCACCAGCGGCCATGACGTTGATTGCTGCGCATAAAGAGCTGGAAGACATCACGCTGGTGAAAGAAATGGCTCATTTCAAACCGGTCATCGAGAAGAAAATGACGGAACTGATCTATGAAGGCTTATGGTTCTCACCGCTGCGGACAGCACTTCATGCGTTCCTCAAAGAAACACAGGAGTTCGTCAACGGTACGGTCCGGGTTAAATTGTTCAAAGGCCATTCAATCATTGAAGGCCGTAAATCCCCGAATTCCTTGTACAGCGAACAATTGGCGACTTATTCAACGGATGACACGTTCAATCACCAGTCAGCTGTCGGCTTTATCGAATTATGGGGTCTTCCGACAGTCGTCAACTCAATGGTCAATAAAAAACCGGTGCCTGTCACTGAACAGATAAAAGAAGAGGTGAAATCATGACCAAGCTCTGGGGCGGCCGTTTTCAAAAATCGGCCGAACAATGGGTGGATGAGTTCGGAGCTTCGATAGGATTTGATCAGAAGCTAGTGCTGGAAGATATCGAAGGCAGCAAAGCGCATGTCAAAATGCTCGGGACATGTGAAATTCTCACCGAAGATGATGTGTCGCTAATCCTCTCCGGACTTGAAACCTTGAAAGAAAAAGCGGTTGCCGGTGAACTGGACTACAGTTCAGCCAATGAAGATATTCATTTGAATCTGGAAAAATTCCTGATCGATGAAATCGGACCGGTCGGCGGCAAACTCCATACTGGAAGAAGCCGCAATGATCAAGTGGCAACAGATATGCATCTCTACCTGAAGAACCGCGTCGGTGAAATAATTGAAGCGGTCGATAGTTTTCAACAGGCAATCACAGAACAGGCGGAAAGCCATATCGAAACCGTGGTTCCTGGCTATACGCACCTTCAACGCGCGCAGCCGATATCATTCGGCCACCATTTGCTGACGTATTTCTGGATGCTGCAGCGGGACAAGGACCGTTTAAACGAATCGCTGAAGCGCATTGATGTATCTCCGCTTGGTGCAGGTGCCATGTCTGGTACGACATTTCCGATTGACCGTGAACAGGCAGCGGAGCATCTCGGATTTTCGGATGTTTATCCCAACAGCATCGACGCTGTCAGTGACCGTGACTTCATCGTTGAATTTCTGTCGAACGCTTCGATGCTGATGATGCATATGTCTCGCTTTGCCGAAGAAATTATTCTTTGGTCAAGTGAAGAATTCCGCTTTATCGAACTGGATGATGCGTTTTCAACGGGCTCGAGCATTATGCCGCAGAAAAAGAATCCGGATATGGCCGAGCTCATCCGAGGCAAAACAGGTCGTGTCTACGGCAATTTATTCGGTTTATTGACGACGTTGAAGGGTTTGCCATTGGCATATAACAAAGATATGCAAGAAGACAAGGAAGGGATGTTCGATACCGTTCATACCTTGATGGGCTCTTTGCCGATATTTGAAGGGATGATCCGTACCATGACGGTTCACACGGATTCAATGGAAGAAGCGGTTTCCACAGATTTTTCAAATGCCACTGAACTGGCCGATTATCTGGCCGCAAAAGGAATGCCGTTCAGGGAAGCGCATGACGTCACCGGCAAACTGGTGTTTACGTGTATCCAACGTGGATACTATTTGAAAGATCTGCCACTGGAAGATATGAAAGCGGCGAGTCCGTTGATCGGTGAAGATATATACAAGACACTGGAGCCGCGCACGGCGGTTGAACGCCGCAATTCTCTAGGCGGAACCGGTTTCGAACAGGTACGGCATCAGCTGGAACTAGCGAAAACACTGATTAGGAAATAAAGAGATTTTTATATTTGCTAAAGCCAATGCAAAATAAATGCATTGGCTTTTTTGACTGTCGAGAAACTATCTATTTCCCCAATTATT
>CAZGMW010000323.1:0-2638 GCA_964526895.1 uncultured Planococcus sp.
AATAAATCAAATCCCTGTTTTGCCTGCTCAGCCGGCAGAATATGGGTAATCAATTCTTCAAACAAGTTATTGGATGCCATCAAAGTGATGTATGAATTCAACTCGACTGGCAGTGATTCCACCAATGAATAAATTATTCGACCTGACCGGCAAAGTGGCAGTGGTGACAGGCGGTAACAGAGGCCTCGGAAAAGAGATGGCGCTGGGTCTTGCAAGTGCAGGAGCAGACATTGTCGTTATTGCAAGGAAAATAGAAAAACAAGTCATTTTGGATATCGAAAAGCATGGCGTAAAAGCTTTGGCAATTGAATTCGATTTGATGAATTTTGAGCGCTATGAAGCGTTGCTGCATCAAATTATTGAATACATGGGTAAAGTCGATATTCTAGTCAACAATGCCGGCGTTCAAAAAAGGCATAATGCCGAGGAATTTCCAAAGGAAGACTGGGATTTCGTAATGGATGTAAATGCAAATGCCCCCTTTTTCTTCTGCCAGACTTTTGGGAAGCATATGCTTAAAAATGGCTATGGAAAAATTATTAATCTGGCTTCCCTTTTATCATTTCAAGGCGGATTGCGAGTTCCGGCTTACGCTGCAAGCAAAGGCGCAGTTATGCAATTCACAAAAGCTCTTTCGAATGAATGGGCCAGTCGCGGGGTCAATGTAAATGCCATTGCACCAGGCTATATGGATACAGAGATGAATACGGCTTTACTGGCTGACAAAACGAGAAATCTCCAAATCCTTGACCGCATACCGGCAGGCCGGTGGGGTCAGGCGACAGACATGCAAGGAGCAATAATCTTCCTGTCATCATCTGCCGCAGATTATATCCACGGCATCACTATTCCAGTAGACGGAGGATGGTTAGGGAGATAAGGAAGATTGGATCAGAAAGAATTTAAATCTTATTATCGGAGGTTTTACTATGTCATTTTCACTTGATTTCTTTTCATTAAAAGGTAAAACAGCGCTGGTTACTGGAGCGAGAACAGGAATTGGACAAGCGATTTCTCTCGGCCTGGCATCTGCAGGGGCGCACGTCCTACTCTTGGGCCATCAGGATAACTTAGATGAAACAAAGAGCAAGATAGAAGCGATCGGCGGAACTTACGAGACCATTTTAATCGATCTGAGCAACACCTCCACTATCCGTGAAAAGCTGGCTCCAATTTTAGAAAAGCACACGATTGATATTCTGGTTAACAATGCAGGTGTAATCCACAGAGAACCGGCGGCGGAGTTCAAAGAAGAAGAATGGCTGCGTGTCATGGATGTCAACATCAACTCGGTATTTATATTGTCTCAGGAGATCGGCGGTAAAATGATCGAAAACGGATCAGGGAAAATCATTAATATTGCATCACTCCTTTCTTTCCAGGGTGGTCTTTTCGTGCCGGCATACACAGCAAGTAAGCACGCGGTTGCAGGGCTTACAAAAGCACTGGCAAATGAATGGGCAGGCAAAGGTGTGCAAGTGAACGCCATTGCACCCGGATATATCGAAACAAATAATACAGAAGCGATCCGTAAAGATGAAAAAAGGAACCAATCCATTCTGGACCGGATTCCGGCTGCCCGATGGGGAGAAGCGGATGATCTCGCTGGAACAGCTGTTTTCCTGGCATCCCGTGCTTCGGATTATGTAAACGGACATGTGCTGGTAGTCGACGGCGGATGGATGGGAAGATAAATCAAGTAAGACAAAAAGGAGAGCCTGTATGGAAATTATCACAATCGGAGATGGAATGATTACATTCGATCCGAAGTCAAAAGGACCGCTTCGTTTTGTTAATCAATTCGAACGCAAAATTGGTGGAGCCGAATTAAACGTTATATTGGGTTGTGCAAGGCTCGGGTTAAAGGCGGGTTGGATCAGCAGACTCGGAAAAGATGAGTTTGGCCGGCATATTTTGAATACGGTTCGCGGAGAAGGCATTGATGTTTCAGAAGTGAAATTGATGGAAGGTTATTCTACCTCTTTGAACTTTAAAGAAGTCCAGGAATCGGGCGCGGGAAAAACTTTTTATTACCGGAAAAATTCTCCGACAGAAACGCTGACTCCGGAATTATTGCCTGTCGATTATATAAAAAACGCTAAGGTACTGCATGTTACAGGTGTGTTCGCAGCAATCGACGATAGAAACGCGGAAGTGATTTTAGAAGCGATTAAAATAGCGAAAGAGAATAAAGTCAAAGTTTCTTTTGATCCGAATATCCGTCTGAAATTATGGTCAAAAGAAAAAGCGCGCGAAACGATTCTGACTTTCCTTCCCCATGTCGATTATTTACTAGCCGGCAAAGAAGAGTTGGAATTGCTGTTTGAGACTGAAGAGAAGAGCGAATTGATCGAAAAATTAGGTGCTTTTCCAATTGAATATACTGTGATCAAGGATGGAGAGAAAGGCTGTTATCTATTGGGAAATGACGACTTTTCCCATTTTCCTGGCATGAAAGTGAACAAAGTGGTGGATACGGTGGGTGCTGGAGATGGCTTCGATTCGGGTTTTCTGTATGGAGTAATCAGAAATTGGCCAATCGAAAAAACACTTCAGTTCGCCAACGCCATCGGAGCGATGGTAGTTCAGGTTTCCGGGGATAACGAAGGCCTTCCATATCTTGAAGAAGTGGAATGCT
>CAZGMW010000324.1:0-2631 GCA_964526895.1 uncultured Planococcus sp.
TCACTATCAAGATTTATTTCGTTATTCCCAAAGCCTCAAGAAATAGATGCGGTTGAAGAAGATAAAACGTTACTGCGAAAAGTTGAAACACTGGAGAAGCAAGTCAATAAATTAATCCGTTTAACACAAGATCAAAAAAGAAGATAAACTGCATTGAAGTATAAAAAAAGCCGTATCCACTAACCTCACTCAAAGGTTAACGGATACGGCTTTCCTATGTTCATTCAAAGTGATTGCCCTGTTAGTAAACGAAAAATATCCCATCGCTTATCCTGCGAATGCCGAACCTACCACATGAACTTTACACCTCTAACTCCGACAAAGGCTTATCTTTTCTCATAATCGAGAACCCGCTCCAGGCAAATAGGGCAGAGGCGATATAGAAGATGCTCGATATTGTGAAGAAGTCCACTAGATAGCCGGTGGCGATGATCGCTGCGGCTGCGGCAATTGACGTCCAAATATGGTAATTGCCGATTTCTTTTCCTGCTGTTTCTTTTAGGACATGCCGGGCCAGCACGGTTTTTTCGGAATTCTTTTGGACTGCGCCAAGCACTCCCATGAAGATTTGCAGAATATAGACATGCCAGATTTCATTTGCCAGGGGAAAGATGAGCAATATTAGCGCCATCCCCCAGGAATAGACGCTGAGCAGCACATAATCGCCCGCTTTATCAGCGATTTTGCCGATAACGGGATAGCAAATTGCAGCGGTCAACGCAAACAACCCATATGCCCAGCCAAACTGGGAATAGGAGTTTCCCACGTTTCTGAGCATCAGGATGTAAAAAGGGAAGATCATGCTTGAGGCCATGACGATGGTTCCTTGATAGACGATGAATCGTTTATAGTTCATTGTTTGTACTCCTCATAGAAAATATTCATAAACCGCCCGTTCGGATCATATTCTTTTTTCAAATCGAAAAACTCGCGTGTCCGCGGATAGGCTTCTGCCATTTGCTCTTTAGTAGGGTAGCCAAAATACGGCAGGTAATAGCTTCCCTCGTGGTCGAGCGTTACATCAATCATGTTGCGGACGACCCTTCCGGTATCTTCAATGCTCTTTGCATCGGTTCCTTGATTGATCAGGAGGACCAGCGAGAACATATCTTCCTTCGCGTAAGACAGCACCGCTTTTTCATTCCTTTCAACGAAGCGGATGGTGATATTCAATAAATTAAAATCTTCTTCATCGATCAGCGTTTCTCTCAAGTCATCAATATACGCTTCGAAATTTTCCACAGGGACAAAATATTCCTGCAGGACTTCCGTGTTTTCGGGATGGCTGTATTCCATGAATTCGGAATCCGACCGCATGACGTTGTTTCGTGAAATCAATTTTCCGTCAAGCGAAGCAGAATAGGTTTTCTGGGTATTCCAGAAAGCCTTTTTCCCTTGCTCATTCAGCCGGGCAAGCCCGAGGAAAAATTTTGGAACAGCAACCAAAGTCTCCTCCTTTAATTTCTGGGGTTCCATTGGAACGTCATTGGGCTCCATTTCCTGATAATTGATGACATACATGTCTTTCAAAAATGAATCAGGGGATAAGGAAATACGCGCCAAATGCATTTTCATACTTTCGTCTGATCTGACGTTTTCGTTAAAATAATCACTGTATTCGTCATACTGAAGCTGTTCAGAATGGATTTCATACATTTCATCGTCCGTCAGCCGCAGCGTCACATCCAGAATGACGCCGAATAAACCATAGCCTCCCACAACCGCTTGGAATAGCTCGGGGTTCTGCTCCGAACTGAGTGTCAGGATCTCGCCGTTTGCATCAAGCAGGCGAAGTGATTCGACAGTGTCGATCAAGCTGCCATGCCGGATATCAAGGCCATGTGCATTGACGCTCAATGAACCGCCGATGGTGAAAATGTTCTGGGACTGGCTGACTTTTAACGCCAGCCCGTATGGATTGATATGGTCCTGGATGTCTCTCCAGGTCGCTCCGCTTTGGACCGTGATGGTTTTCTTTTGGGCATCGAATGCCAGAATTTTATTATACGGTTTCATATCAAGAAGGATGCCGTCCGGATACTCTGTATGTCCGCCTTGGCTGTGCTGCATGCCGGCAATGGCTATCGGATCTCCATCCGAATTGGCATCGTGGACCACTTGTTTTATTTCGGAAGTGCTGTCGGTCGCTTTTATCGCTTTCATCTTAACTGGCAGCAAGCGGCTTCGGTCTTCTGCTATCGGCTCAGCCCTTTGTTCAATAACATAATGGATCGACAGGAATAAGAAAGTGACGTAAACAAAGAGCATCAAATAACGTTTCATAATGTTTTTTATCCACTTCCTTCTCGTACCGGCATAACGTTGCTTTTGATTTTACAATAGCAAAGCTTTCTGAAAATTACTACAAGATAGAATCCTATTTGTTCTATGCAAACGGCGAAAACGGCAGGTGCTGAAATGTAAGCACCTGCCGTTTTTATTTTTCCTTCTATTAGATTAACTCCTGTGCCAATAATCGATAAACATCCAACCGCTTCTCCTGTGAATGCGGGATGCTGCAGATCATGGCTTCCTCGAAACCGTATTCCTGTTGCTCCCGCTGTAATTGGTCTGCAACGTCTTTGGCGGAACCGACCAGATGGATTTTGCGGCTTTCCTGGATTTGCATGC
>CAZGMW010000325.1:0-2625 GCA_964526895.1 uncultured Planococcus sp.
AAGTATTAAAATTTTATTTAACAAATAATGCGTGTAAAACTCACTCTTTTAGTTCCAAAAGAGTAGAGTGTTTATGTTTGCCAAGATAGGCTGGAGAGAATTTCCTCCAGACTCATCGGCATTGGTGAATCAGTTTTCCTTTGGTTGCTCTTTCGGTAAAAATTCAAATATTTCCCCGCTTCTTATGCTTTCGACCAAATCCTCCAGCCAATGATAATAAGCCTTGGATTCTTCCAACAGGTCATAGTATTGTTTCGCTTCTGCAACTGTTTCGGCTGTGCTGGAGGAATCTTCTATGATTTCGATAAAATCTTTCTGGGATTCCTCAATTGCTTCCATATTCATCTTTACTTCCCGCTCCCACATTTGGCAGTAGAAGACGATGAAAGAACGGAAGAAATTTTTCTCAGCCGCATATGTGTGCTTTCTGGAACCCCGTGTAAATGTTTTTTTCACCATTTTTATGTCCTGTAATTTGCGGACGCTTGTACTCATGCTGGGTTTACTCATTTCGAGCTCCGTGCGCATTTCATCGAGTGTCATCTGTTCTTTGAAATACATTGTCGCATATAAATTTGCTGCGGCAGGGGTGACTCCGTATAAATCCATAGTTTCGGCAATTGCGCCAATCACCTTGTCTTTGGCTTCATCTATTTTGGTTCTTGATCGTTCGATGGATTCACTCATATAGGTCGCTCCTTTGGCACTGATATACAGCGTGTTAAAAAATCATTGAATATTATTAATAAACTTTATGTTACCGTGTTCAGAAAAAATGTCAAATGCAAATCGGCTTTTTAACGGTCAAATAGAGCCGCAATCACTGGAGCTTCATTAGAGATGGAGAAATTTAATTTTAATTTTCTTATAGGCTTTATTTCTCAGTAAAAGTAATTTTGACAGTCCGAAAATAGCATGTTATGGTTTTTGTATGTTAAATAAATTCTTAACAAACTTAATTTACTTGAAATTGGAGTTGAGAGATTTGAATATAAAACTGAAACAATACATTAACGGCGAATGGATAGAAGCGGTTTCAGGGAAAACGCGGGAGATTATCAATCCGTATAACCAGGAAATCATAGCGACAGTTCCGGACGGGGATAAGGAAGATGCGCAGGCGGCAATTGCTGCGGCAAGAAGAGCTTTTGATGAAGGAGACTGGGCTTTTACACCGGCAACTGAGCGTGGCGCAATCGTCAGAAGAATTGCGGAGCTGATTGAACGGGACAAAGAGGAACTGGCTCATCTGGAATCGTTGGATACAGGCAAGACAGTAGAAGAAAGCAGAGGCGACATGGATGATATCGCTGGCGTGTTCCGTTATTTTGCGGAACTTGCGGATAAAGACGGCGGGGAGCTGATCGCTTCGCCCGTACCAAACTCCATCAGCAAAGTGGTGCACGAACCTGTCGGTGTTTGCGGACAAATCACACCTTGGAATTATCCATTGCTTCAAGCGTCATGGAAATTGGCGCCAGCCCTGGCCACTGGCAATACGCTGGTGATGAAGCCAAGTGAAATCACACCTCTTACTACTATTAAAGTGTTCGAGTTGATGGAAGAAGCAGGTGTGCCGGCTGGAGTTGCCAATCTGGTATTGGGTTCCGGAGATACAATTGGCGCAGAGCTGTCGAGCAATACAGATGTGGATCTTATTTCATTTACAGGCGGTCTTGCTACCGGCAAGAAAATCATGCAAGCAGCCAGTGTGAATGTGAAGAATCTTGCGCTTGAGCTTGGCGGCAAAAATCCAAACGTCATTTTTGCCGATGCTGATTTTGAAGTGGCTGTTGACCAGGCGTTAAACGGCGTATTTTTCCATGCGGGGCAAATCTGCTCGGCTGGAACCAGATTGATTGTGGAAGAAGGCATCCATGATGAATTTGTGGCTGCGCTTGTCGAGCGCGTGAAGAAATTCAAGTTGGGCAGCGCATTTGAAGAAGATACACAAATGGGGCCTCTGATTTCAGCGGGACATCTAAAAAAAGTGGAAGACTATGTGGAGATGGGCATTAAAGAAGGGGCCACCGTGGCCGTGGGCGGCAAACGCCCGGAAGATCCTGAATTGCAAAAAGGCTTTTTCTACTTGCCGACTATTTTCACTGGATGCACAACCGATATGAATATTGTGCAGGATGAAGCTTTCGGACCGATCATCACAGTGGAAAAATTCCAGACGGAAAGAGAAGCCATGAAACTCGCCAATGATTCAATATACGGGCTTTCCGGTGGGGTTTGGACAACTGATATTGCAAAAGCTGAGCGCTGTGCGGCGAAAATGCGCATGGGCACAGTTTGGATCAATGATTTTAACCTTTACTTCCCGCATGCACCTTGGGGCGGATTCAAGCAATCCGGCATCGGCCGTGAATTGGGCAGAATGGGCATGGAAGAATATACAGAAACAAAACATATTTTCCAAAACCTGAAGCCTGAAGCGATTAATTGGTTCTGATCTTTTTTAAAAGGGTTTCTAATAGAGAATTTCCCGTTTCCCATACAGCCGAATTTGGGCTCGGGAAGCAGGTTGAATAAATAACACATAACTGAATTTGATTGAAGAAGATGGATGGTTCAGCGCAGCCTTCGCTGCAGACACAATCTCTTCTTTTCGGTTTCAAT
>CAZGMW010000326.1:0-2616 GCA_964526895.1 uncultured Planococcus sp.
AAATTCAATTCTGAAACAAGACCGAGTATAATCTTTTAAAAGAAGATTTTAGGGGGAAGACGATGAAATTCTTTACGAAGGAATGGTACGACGAAATGCAAGTTTCGGGTTTTCTGACCTTCCCTGAGACTGAGGAAGAATGGCAGGAAATTCAGGATGGATACCGGGAGCAAGGAATCGAGCCAGCGGAAATCCATCGCAATGATCTGGAAGATATGAAAGAACATCTATTGAAGTATTTACCGGAATCCTTCCATCCATATGTATATGATGGTTCGATCAATTCCAAATATCCGACATCCGAATTGCGTGCTATGGCGGACCGCTGGGAAGCGGATTACGAGGCCCGTTTTGATGCACTGCTGGATGATTACAGCCGCCATTATGAGTCGATCAAAGAAGCTTTGCCGCCCGGCGCGGTCCAGCTGACTGAGAAAAGCTTGCATGACTGTGTCGTGAAAAAGGTCTCGCGTCCATCAACTGATGTGCTTGTGCTGCACCTCGATTGCAGCGGGGGATTCCATTATTTCAAAGATATTGAAGTGACATTCACCGGCGTGAAGAGAGTGGTGATTCCGGAAGACATGACAGATGCATGGTGGCTTTATAATGAGATCTACCAAAACGGCAATCTTTTTGAATTGCATGTGCTGTTCGATGCGCCGATGACGGAAGTGACGGTCATCTGTGAGGATATCAAAATTGAGGAAATGAAATAAAGAGGATTCTTCATTTTGTATGTTAAAATATTCCTAATAATAAGCCGTTAGCACCTATAAAGTATACAGAATACAAGAAATTCATCTTTTTTCAACTATATTTGCAAAATTGACATCTTTTATTTCAACTGGGAGTTTAGCCTTAGAAAAGGCGGGTAGTTTGAGATAGAGGGGTGACGAAATGCGAGCAGATGAACGATTGATTAAAGCTTTATTGCAGCGGGATAAAAAGGCGTTCGAAGAGTTATATGACCGTTATCATTTATTGCTGTGGAAAATTGTCGCCGAAGCCGAAACCGATCATCACATTTGCGAACAGCTCGTCACACAGGTATTCAAACAAGTATGGCAAAAACCGCATGAATTCATGGGCGACAAAAGGCTGGCATTGCTGCTGATCGAATGCTGTCGCGCCCATATGAAGGAGCGGCCCAGGCCGGCGCGGGATTGCCGGGAAAACATGAACAGACAAGCATGCTGCGGATAATCTCCGCAGCTTTTTTTATTTTTTCAACGGATGATGAACCAATACACGCAGACAATCCCGAGATCCGCCAATCCGTGGCTGATGATGGCTGCAGTGATCGACTCTGTCCGCTCGCGCACATAACCCCAGAATAAACCGGCAATCAGCACCGGAATAACAGCCACAAGCGTATAGGCAACTTCAAAAAGCTGCATGACCGTCAATACGTGGTAAAGCGTATAGAAGGAGGCGGTCACGACGATTGCTTTAGCCGCTTTGCCTGTTTTGCGGATTTTTTCATACATATAGCCGCGCCAATACACTTCTTCGAGCACCGGATTAAGCAGAAGCAAAACGAGCACAAGCCCGATTTCACCCGGTCCAATAAAGCCCCAGTCAACGAGCAGTACGCGCAATGCTTCCACATCCAATAAATATTCATGAAGCCAAATCATCCCGCCAAATATGAATATGAAAGAAATCACACCACTGCCGATTCCTATCAGAAGGCTCTGCTTCGATAAATGCATGCGTTCTTTCGGAAAAGCTCTGCCGAGGAGCGGCATCCCGAGCAGCCAGCCGTAGAACAACAGGAAGGTGATAGTGACGTTTTCGAACACCTGTAAGCCGATAAACATCATAATTGTCGGTCCGATAAGCAATAACAGCAATTTCATCGCAGTCTCTCCGAATCCTCGTTATGGTATTTCGCCGCAATTGGCTGCAAAAAATGGTCGACCGCTCTATTGAATTTCCTGAACGACCGCGGCGGCACCTGATGGTCTCCACCTTCGATAAATATCACTTGTGTCTGCGGCGCCGCTTTTTGAAACGGAATCCGGTAATGGTGCATTGGCTTTTCAAGCGTTCCGTAAACCAGCAGAATCGGCATTTTCAACCGGTGCAGCGAATGCGTGGATACATAATTCAAACCATTTCGGCAGAATTCATACGCTCGCTGGGGGTCGGATTTTCGCGCCAGCCGGTAAATTTTTTCTTCATCTCCCGGATAATATTCATTGAACTTCGCCTGTATCCGGGCAGCCACTGGCACCATCCGGAATTTAGCCAAATACATGACAGACTTGATGAAAAACTTCGGCGTAAAATTATTAAGCTCGGAATAGCCACCGGACAGGATAAGCGCAGCCGTTCGCTCCGGGTAATTAAGAGCAAATTCCTGCGCAACTAGCCCGCCATGTGAATAACCGCACACTACGACTTTGTCGATTCCAATCCGGTCGAGCAACTTTTTGAGGTGATCCGCCAGCAATTCGATTGTCAGCGGCACGTTTCCGCTCGTACTGTTGCCATGTCCCGCCATATCAAAAAAGACGGTCTGGTAGCTTCCGGACAGCGCTTCCTG
Source organism: uncultured Planococcus sp. (assembly GCA_964526895.1). Lineage (GTDB taxonomy): Bacteria > Bacillota > Bacilli > Bacillales_A > Planococcaceae > Planococcus. The sequence continues at coordinate 2,552 of CAZGMW010000326.1, forward strand.
ATGCATAAACACATTATGCGCCATCACGAACGTATGGATAAAGACAATCGGCAAGCCTTCCCCTT
>CAZGMW010000327.1:0-2605 GCA_964526895.1 uncultured Planococcus sp.
GTAGAAAGAAAGGATTTAAGTTGGGGGGATCAAGATGGGTTTTTTACCTGAAGATTATATGCTCATCACTTTGCGTCTTGTAATGGCCGCCTTGTTAAGCGGGCTGATCGGAATTGAACGGGAAAGGAAAAAACAGCCTGCGGGCCTGCGCACCCATCTCTTGGTCGGAACTGGCGCCTGTATGATGATGATTCTTTCTATCACCGGTTTTGATAATTATTTAAATAATACGAGTGGGCCGCTGCAATTCGACCCGGGCCGTATTCCATCATATGTCATCAGCGGAATTGGATTTCTTGGAGCGGGCACCATAATTGTCAACCGGGGATCAGTCAAAGGGCTGGCGACTGCCGCTTCCATCTGGGTCGCGGCAGGATTGGGGCTGGTAATTGGCATCGGCATGTATTATGTAGCCATCCTATCGACCCTTATTGTAATCGCTACGTTGTTCGTTCTCGGAAAAGTAGAGAAAAAATACATCTCGACGCATAAAGACAGGCAAGTTGTCATAATCGCTGATGATGGGGATTCCATGTTTTCAAAACTCAGCGATGCCTTTGAAAATAACAAATTGACGATTGTCGGTTTTCAAATTGACGATGTAAACACATACAGTGAAAAACAAATTTCGAAATATATTTTTTCAATAGAAGAAGGTGATGTCCAAAATGAGATGGACTTGGTCAAAGAAGTCCAGAAGATATCAGGTGTCGCGAAAGTGATTTTTTGAACCAGGTTCTTAACAAATTGCAAAACGCAAATCGGCAATAAAATTGCAGGATTTTTGCTGAAAGTCGGTACTCTCCCAAAAATTCGGAGTTTGGTATAAAATAAGAATCAACGGCACCTTCGAAAGGGGGGATATCAGGTGACAAGCAAATCTCGAATGTCAGCGTCACGACAAACTCATGCAAAGCCTGCGATTCAGAATGGCGATACTTTGCGTGGGGCAAGCAAGAACTAATTCGCCCGTAAATGTGTCATTCGAACATGGCTTCCTTATAAAATAATCAACCAACCAATAAGGAGTGTTTTAAATGATACATGTAAAAGAAACAAATGATAAACAAGGAACAGCTGGAGAACGTCCGGAAGCATTTATCCGGAACGACCAGTTTAACTTCATCAAAGGCCAGACGAAAATATTGGTTAATGGCAAAGCGAGCAGCAGCGACGCGGAAGTGTTGAGTGTGCTTCGCCATTTGGCGCAAGAAAAGGTTTTCGGTTTGTTCCCATCTTTGAGCGAGGAGCAGAAAGCGGTACTGAAACCGTTGACGGCAGTAAAGGAAACAGCGGAAGCCGAAGCATTTTTGGAACAATTATCGGCATATCTTTTGCCTTTCAAAAGTGTAACAGATCAGGGTTTGAAGAAATTATTCCCGAAAGCGAAAAAGCTGAAAGGGCCGAAGCTCGAAACGGTCGATTTCAAAAAGCTGTCTTATCTCGGATGGATTGAGAGCTCGACACTGATGTACATGGTCATTGAGAAGGATGGCGGGTTTATAGGCATACAAGGTAGCTTCAACCGCAGTGCAAAACACGGAATCTGCTCGATCTGCAACCGGCACAGTGAAGTGGGTCTGTTCACCGCCAAAACGAAAGGCTCAACCCAGGATAATTTCATTAAACGCGGCAATTACATTTGCCAGGACAATGCCTCCTGCAATAACAATATTGATACATTGGAGCGGCTCCATAACTTTGTGGAACGGCTGCAAAAATAAGCGAAAGAAAGGCTTTCCGGGAAACCGGAAAGTTTTTTTTATTGGAGAAAAACCGCTTCAGACCAACATGCAGGCCGAGGAAAATCAGAAGTGGCAAGAATTTCAGGTTGACAACAACTTTACCGGAATATATATTATGTGTAACCGGTTACACATTACGGATTGAGGGGTACGCCATATGACGACGATTAGGGATGTAGCGAAAAAAGCGGGAGTTTCCGTTGCAACAGTTTCAAGATTCTTGAACGGCAACGGCTATGTCAGCCAGGAAGCGGCAACTGCCGTGGAAGCAGCCGTTAAAGAACTGAATTACGAGCTGAATACAGTTGCCCGCTCGCTTACAACTAAAAAATCGAATCTGATCGGTTTGATCCTGCCGGATATTACAAACCCCTTTTTCCCGGAACTTGCCCGTGCAGTCGAAGATGTAGCATTAACATATGGCTACACTGTAGTGTTGTGTAATTCCGATGAAGATCCGAAAAAAGAGAAGAATTATATTGAAACCTTGAAGAAAAAATACATCGCCGGTTTTATTGTGACATCGAATCAGCTTGACGCGCCGCATTACTCGAATTTAAAGCTGCCCGTCGTTGCATTGGGCCGGGTCATCAATGAGCGCATACCTACTGTCGTTTCAAACAATAGGCAGGGAGGCTTTATGGGAGCGCAAGCGCTGGTGGACAGAGGAAGCAAAAATTTGCTGTTCCTGAGAGGGCCGGAAGAATTTGGCTCGGCAAATGACCGTTACATCGGATTTTGCGAAGCGATGGAAAATGGCGGCGTCAATTACCAGACGGTATCTTGTCCATTTCACTTTGCGGATTCAGAGAAAATTGTGGAACAACACTACAGTGTAGCCATATGTTAATGCTACATCT
>CAZGMW010000328.1:0-2598 GCA_964526895.1 uncultured Planococcus sp.
ATGCGGCCTGGCGCAAGTGCGCTCAATGTTTTAAAGACTTCCGCCAGTTTCAAAGGCGAATAATGCATCATCATGACGCCGCCTGTGCCGATGCGGATGTTCTCCGTTTTGGCGGCTAAGTAGGCGGCAGTCACTTCAGGCGCTGAACTGGAAAAGGCGCCGGAGCCGTGATGCTCCGCCATCCACATTCGGCTGTAGCCTAATTTGTCGGCGAGAACCGCCAGTTCCACCGCTTTCTGTATAGCTGCTTCAGCTGTGTTGCCTGACGTGACAGGTGCTTGGTCCAATACACTTAATTTCATCTATATAACTTCCTTCCTTTAATTGCAAGTTTGCATATAGAGGAGTATAGCAGGCTGGTATAGTGAAATCATTTTATCTGTTTTCAGGTTTAGTTGTGATGGGAATAAAATCAAAACTTGTGAATCTTTATGAGAGGGAGTTCCGTATAATAAAATCGACAGAGAAAATAGCGCTTCTATAAGATTTCGACTTCTCTCTGACTATCTATGAAAGGCGTGATCTAATGTTTACCATCTCATTTGTAATCTTCCTCTTTTTCATCCCGTTCGCCTGGTTTATCTGGACCAGCATGAGCAGTAAAAAGGGCAAAGTCGATAAGCCGAAATGGAAAATACCTTTGACCGTCTTATTGGCATTGGTTCTTGCCAGCTTTATCGTGAATTATTATCTTTCGGATACATATCAGCTTTCATTTTTTCAAAATGGTTTTGAAAGTTTGGCTGCGATCATCCTTTCCATGGTCTTGCTGGTGTTCGTCTTGATTGTCAACGTCGTCGTCAGTATCCTATTCAAAGGCGCATCCAAATCAGTTCATAATCCAAAGGCGGTATGGGTTGTCGCAGGCGTATTATGCACAACCATTTTGTTTTTCACGATTTGGGTTTACCCGTTCGCTGAAAAAGTCTCCTATATCCAAAAAATTGAAGGTGCGCTGGATGTGGCAGAACAGCGGCAAGACGGCGAAGAAATCACTGTAGTGTTCATGAGTTCCGAGAAAAACTGCGTGCGGACGAACTCATCAAATTGCAATTCAGTCTCATACAAAAACGCTTTTTTTCTCAAAAACAATTTAGATGTCCAAAAAGAAGTTCAGGTGCAGATCCGGGCTCTGGATTCCCAGCAACAAGAATTGAAGCTTGTCGAGTCGGATATCATGACGCTGGAAGCAGGTGAATTGAAACTGCTCGAAACGGAAGAAACCTCTGACGATTCAAGCATCTGGAGCCGATCTTCATTTGAAACCGAGTATAAAACTCACTCCTATGAATCGGTGTACAGATATCGTGATGCTGAATAATTTTACAGCCAAATAAAAACGGCTGAGCTGGAGACATTTCTGTTTCCGGCTCAGCCGCTTTTGCTGTCTTCCTTCAAAAAAGTGGGTGATGATTTTCCGTTTTTTGGGGGGGCGGAAATTGAACCGGTCATGCTAATGCAGATAAATTAGAAAGAAGCAGCACCAGTAATTTCTCTGGCGCTGCTCCATTTTATATCATTTAATTTCGTAGAATAATGTAAATAACATAAATGATGTAGATGACGGTTAAAACCGAACCTTCAATTCTTGAAATCTTATATTTGGTTCTGGCAAGGATCATTAAGAAGACGGACACCAGGATCATGACCCATACATCCATGAAAATCTTTGAATCCACCGTTAAAGGATGGATGGCTGCAGAGGTTCCCAGTATAAAGAAGATATTAAAGATATTGCTGCCGATGATATTTCCTAAAGCAATCTCAACTTGTTTTTTCAAAGCTGCGGTTACAGAAGTGACCAACTCAGGAAGCGAAGTACCTACAGCCACTATCGTCAAACCGACTAAAGTTTCACTCATGCCAAGTGACAGAGCGATTTCGATACTGTTTTCCACAACGAGGTTACCACCGAACACAATGGCAAGAAGTCCGCCGATTGTTAAGATCAAGTTTTTCGTCTTGGACACGTTTGCGATATCAGCGGTATTTTCTATTGTATTCGATCGATCTTTCATTGCCACTTCAAAGATGTAGTAAAGAAAAATCACAAAAAATAAGAGCAGAATAATACCTTCCGTTCTTGTGATCAGATTTGTGTCTGCAGATCCGAGTTGGATATCGCTGATCAGAAGCAGCAATGAAACCGCGCCAAGCAAGGCGAACGGAATTTCTTTTCGTATTGTTTCATTCTGAACCATCAAAGGGAAAACCAGGGCTGTAACTCCTAAAATGAAAGTGATATTGAAGATATTACTGCCAACGACGTTCCCAACAGCTACATCACTGTTTCCTTCGAAGGCGGCAATAAAACTGACCGATGCCTCCGGTGCGCTTGTGCCAAAAGCCACAATCGTCAAGCCAATCAATAAAGGTGAAACCCTCAAGCTTTGCGCTATTTTGGAAGCTCCTTCTACAAAATAATCAGCTCCTTTAATTAAAAGCGCGAATCCTACCAATAATAAAAGATAGGTCATCTGTTGTTCACTTCCTTTCAATAATAAAACGTTCAATCAGTTTGACTCTCTTCTATGCCCATACCCTTCAAACTATTATGAAAACCATAGCGATTTTTCCCTCTGCTTCAAAAATAAAACG
>CAZGMW010000329.1:0-2585 GCA_964526895.1 uncultured Planococcus sp.
CGTACTCGTCGACGGCTGGTACCTCATCATCGAATCGCTGCTGCTTAGTTTTTAGATTAGCATCATCTTGGAAGAGGTCGCTCCAGGCGGACGCTTTCCTCGGGGAGCTGCCTGAGCCTCCTCAGTCGCTATGCTCCCTGCGGGGTCTCAGGACTAGCTCTGAATCCCGATGGAGTCGCCGCCTTCCGCTCACTCTTCTAAATGATATAGAGTAAAACAGTGAAGACGGCCAGGGGATCAAGCGAAGTGCTGAAATCCACTCGGGCGAAGTGCAACGAGCCCGAGTTAGCTCAGCGCGAGCCAAGCGTAGCCGAAAGTCCTTCGGCTAACGCTTTGCGACGAAGCTAGCGCAGCGATGCAGGAGCACGAGGTTTTTGGCAAGCAAGCTGTTTTACGGAATATCATAATGCAACACTCAAGATGGTTTTAGGAAGGAAGAACTCAATGACTCCAGATATGGTCATCAAACTGGCTGAACAATCGCTTTATACAATCATCATTATTTCGGCGCCGATGCTGCTGATTGCACTTGGAATCGGGCTGCTGGTCAGTGTGTTCCAGGCAATGACACAGATTCAGGAACAGACCTTGGCATTTATACCAAAAATACTCGCGGTGTTCATTTCGCTGGTAATTTTCGGACCGTGGATGCTGACGACGCTGTTGGACTATACGCGCAATCTGTTCCAAAGCCTTCCGCGAATAATCGGATAGGAGCCTGCAATGAATTCCATTTTAGAAGTTTTGCCTTATTTTTTATTAGTACTTATCCGGTTTATGAGTTTCTTTCTGATTGCACCGATCTTTTCAATGAAAGGCATGCCGAATCAATTCAAGATCGGGCTCGGCGCTTTTATCGCTTTGATCGTCGTTTCCACTATGCCGGCTGAAGAACCGATCGTGTTGGATGCCTATTATTCATTAGTGGTCATCAAAGAAATCGGCGTTGGCCTTGCGCTTGGATTCACGGCAGCGCTGCTGTTGTATGCGGTACAGGTTGCCGGAGCGTTCATCGATTTCCAGATGGGTTTCGCAATCGCCAATGTCATCGATCCGCAAACAGGGTCACAGGTTCCGCTTATCGGCCATTTTAAATACATGATGGCATTGTTGTTCATGCTGACAGTGGACGGCCACCATATGCTGCTTGACGGTGTCATGCATAGTCTAAGGCTGTTCCCGGTTGAAACAACAGCTTTCGCTTTTGAAGTTGGAGACCTTTCTTCTTTTATATCGGCATTATTCGTCCAAATGTTTACCATTGCTTTGCAAATTGCTTTACCGATTGTCGGGGCGCTGTTTTTAGTGGATGTGGCTCTAGGGATCCTGGCGAAAACTGTACCGCAATTAAATATTTTTGCAGTCGGCTTTCCTGTTAAGATTTTCACCGGCTTTGTCCTGTTATTGCTGACAATGCCCATCTTCTTTTATCTGCTGCAATTTTTATTTGAAAAAATCATGATGAGCATGGCGCAATTGGTCAAGATAATGGGAGGGACGTAAGTGCAGAAACGATTGGTTCTCGATCTTCAGTTTTTCTCAGGTGAAAAAACCGAAAAAGCGACGCCGCAGAAAAGGCAGGAGTCGAAACGCAAAGGACAGGTCGCAAAAAGTCCAGAAGTCGCAGCGGCCATGATTATGCTCGGCGGTATCCTGCTGCTTTACTTCACCGGCGGTTGGATGCTCGAACAGATTCTCGGGATTTTCCGCATCAACTTGACTCAATTCTTCAATTGGGAACTAACACCCGCCTCTACGCGGACATTGCTTGAACAGATGTCGTTTGAAGGGTTGAAGCTGATGGTTCCGATGGCGTTGATCGGCATGATTTTCGGCTTTCTCGGAAATTACATACAAATCGGTACGATTTTTTCGACCGACCCATTGATGGCTAAGTTGGAGCGCATTGACCCGATTAAAGGGGCAAAACGGATTTTCTCGGTACGCGCTCTGGTGGAACTGGCAAAATCACTGCTGAAGATTTCCATTATCGGAACTGCGGCTTTCCTCGTGCTGTGGACATCGAAAGAAGAATTATTCCTTCTGTCCCAGCAAAGTGTGCCGCACGCTTTGAGCTTTGTCGGCGGATTGGTCGTCAAACTTGGCCTGACCGCTTCACTTATCCTGCTATGCTTGGCTGTGCTCGATTACATTTATCAGAAATACGAGTTCGAAAAAGGAATAAAGATGTCGAAACAGGACATTAAAGACGAATACAAAAAATCTGAAGGCGATCCGCTCATCAAGCAAAAGATCAAAGAAAAGCAACGCCAGATGAGCATGAACCGAATGATCCAGGATTTGCCGAATGCGGATGTGCTCATAACGAACCCAACGCATTACGCGATTGCAATTAAATACGATGCCGAGACGATGGAAGCCCCGCAAGTCATTGCGATGGGGAAAGATCATCTGGCACTGAAAATTAAAGAAAAAGCGAAAGAACTTGATATTGTGATTATGGAAAATAAACCGCTCGCCCGCGCGCTCTACGCACAAGTGGAAGTGGGCGACTATGTGCCGGAAGATCTCTTCATGGCCGTAGCCGAGGTGTTGGCATATATCTATCGTTTGAAAGGCAAGAT
>CAZGMW010000330.1:0-2566 GCA_964526895.1 uncultured Planococcus sp.
GCTCTTGCGCTCAGACGAACTTCAGCAAAGCCTTCCTGCTGAAAATGCTCAATCGCAGCATTCATCAAAGCTTTAGCGAAGCCCTTGCCTCTGAATTCCTTCAGAACATAGATTTCGTAGATAAATCCATTTACCTGCTCAGTAAAGGGATCTTTTGCAGTGCCGACGAGAATCCAACCTCTAAGTTCGTCCTTCTCTTCTGCAATAAAATAGAAACTGCCTTTCTCTAATAAAGGCCTTAAAAGCTTCTCGATTTTTGAATCCGTCGGCCAGACTTCTCCCAGTGTGCCATCAAAGACTGCTTGAGGTGACATGGAGAATATTGTCTCTAGTTCTATATTTGTTGGTTTTCTAATTTGCATATGAATTCCCCTTTATTTCATAAAAGTTGTTTATCCTTCATCAATTGATTAACTTAATAAATTTCAAAATCACTCTGCATTTACATAATAAACCAAATGATCGGTCCACTCTCCATTTTCGAATAGAAACCCTTCCCTTATACACTCAAATTTCAAACCGGCACTCTCTGCCAATTTTGTTGAAGGAATGTTATCCAGATTGATGTGTGCTTCGATGCGGTGAAAACCCAGTTCGTTAAAGGCCATCTGCAAAGATTCTTTAACTGCTTCCTTGCCATATCCCTTTTTCCAAAATTGATTGTGAATCGTGTAGCCAATTCTTGCCCATTGAAAATCATTTCTGGCCAATGTCGAGAAATCAACCATTCCTATATGCCGGCCATCTCTTTTGTGGAATATGCCAAACACATGGGCAATATCGTTTTTTGCCAATTCCTGATGTTTGCATACCAGTTCATCAAACCAATCTTCCGTACACTCACTCATATCCACTTTGCCAGGATCATGTTTAGACTTGGATTCGGCACGCTCTGTAAATCCACTCATCCATTCGTTATAATCCGAACTCCTTAGAGGTCTTATAATTAATCTTTCTGTTTCTGAAGCTACATCAAATGTGCCAGTGATTGAAATCAATAGAACAGCTCCTTCATTAAGTTAATAAATCCTGCTTTAATATTAACAATAATTCCCACCCTATGTAATTGCCGATTTCTCAGCCCCTTCAGTAATCAGAAAATTAATAAAGCTTAGCTTGAACTTTATTGGTAAAATTGGGATATTAGTTTAAAAGGAAATAACTAACAGGAGGAACTTATGAAACTTAAGATTATACATACAAACGATATTCACAGTCATTACGATGACTTTGCACGTGCGGCAAGCTTGATCAAAGAACTTAAAGACGACAACACTCTAGTGCTTGACGGGGGTGACTTTGCAGATTTCAAAAGTATCGAATTGCAGGGCACTCGCGGCATGGCTGCGCTTGAATTACTCGAATCCACCGGTTACGATGCGTTGACCATCGGCAATAACGAAATGTTCAATGGCATGGACACATTAGAATATATGGCTACCGCAAGCCCTATTCCGTTCATCAGCAATAATCTCTTAAAAAAAGATGGAAGTGATATTCAAGGCGTTGTGAAAAGTGTGATTCTGTCGAAAAACGGCCTGCGAATTCTAATCACGGGATCTTCACCCGATCTAGGCGTTTTCAATGATGGTCTCGGCATCCGCGTATTGGATCATGCAGCCATGACAAAGCAGGAAATCCAACGTAATGCCGGAGCTTATGATTTATGTGTTCTGCTGAGCCACGTCGGCACAGGAGCAGATGAAGAGCTTGCAAAAACGATTCCCGAGATTGATGTTATTATTTCAGCACATGACCATAAACTTTATCCTGAAGCGAAAGTCTTCAACAATGTCATCATGAACAGTGCCGGAAAGTACGCGGAGCATATCGGTCTCCTTGAACTGGAAGTGGATAATGACAAAGCCGAACTGCTTCACTCGGCAACCTATTCGACAAAAGACGCTGAAATGGATGAAGCTGTAATAGATATTTTAAAAACCAATAAAGTCAAAGCCATTGCTTCACTCGGCAGACCGCTCTATAAACTGATACAACCGCTTTGGCATGACGTCATTGAAGAAAATCCCCTTACCAACCTGATTGCAGACGGTTTGCGCGACATGATGCAATGCGATATCGGATTGATCAACAGCGGTATTGCCAACGCAGGGCTGTTTGACTATGTGTCCCGCCAAAAGCTGATTGAAGTTTGTCCTTCACCACTGAATCCGACTTCTTTCGAAATTCAAGGCAAGCACTTAAGAAAAGCGTTGGTTCAATCTTTGGATGCTCAAGCATGCCTCGCTGATGGTCGTGGAGCAGGATTTCGTGGTAAATTCGTTGGAAGGCTTCACATTTCCGGCGCAAAAGTCATCCAGGATGAAAACGGTATTCAAGACATTTTAGTCAACAGCGAGCCGCTCGACGACAATAATTGGTATAAGGTGGCCAGTTCCGACTATCTGCAGCGCGGCTCCGGTTATGCGGATCTAGCCAACAACCGAAATGATGTCTATATGGCGGAAGAAATCAAAGATGTTATTCAAATTTACGCTCAAAAGCCTGAATTTGTGGAACAGGCATTTGAAATGCGAACTTCCATGAAAACTTCCGTTTCAAGTAT
>CAZGMW010000331.1:0-2557 GCA_964526895.1 uncultured Planococcus sp.
CATTTCCCTTTCTCATTTCTCATTTCTCATTAATGTATTGAACGTAGCAAGCGAAGAGGCTATTGTCAATATTTTTCTGAATAATTAGATAAAAATAAAAAGGGTAATGGAAGCTTGCTCCAATTACCCTTTTGTCATTATTCCGCCGGAGCTTTCTCCGACTCATTCAAATCCACATCAACCGACGAAACATAATAACGCTTGGAGTCATCCGCTTCGATTTCCACTTTCTTGCGGTCGAACAGCGAGACAGTCGCAATCTTCGTCATTTCACCGCTCTCGATATCTTCCTCGTAGATGCGGTAGCCGATGATGGCTTCATCACGGACCGCGTGCCAGGAAAGATTAAACGAAGTTGCCGTGACATTCGTCGGAGCTTCCGGTTGCTTTTCCTGGACACTTGAGTCGGAAATCAGTTCGGCCGTGACGACAAGCCGTTCTTCGTGCGATCCTGTGTCACGGTTGAAAGTACCGGTGCAGGTGATCAAGTTGATCAGTCGGCTGTCAGAAGGGCCAAAGATTTCTTCAATCGGCGCTTCTTCCGTTACGTAACTCTTTTTTTCTCTGATTTTATAGACCATTTCACGGCCGTCTTTGTCCGTTACGATGACTTTCTCACCCGCCTCAACTTTCTTGAGGTGATAAAAAATCGCCGGTCCTGTATAGCTGTCGACATGTCCTGCGAGGACCGCATGCCCTTTTGCACCGACTTTAAAGCCCGGTTCGAACCAGCCGACCTGATTGATATCTTCGGGTACGCCCATTTCACCGTTTTCAAGAATGCCGGTTGCCTCAATGGCTGCATCAACACCAATAGAAGGGATGACGACTCTTGCCGGCACCATACCCTGAATGCTTTGCTGACGCTGTTTCTGCAAATCCTGCAATTTTTCGCGCTGTTCCGGCATAATCGGGAATTCAGCGATTTTATCGATATCTTCACCGGCTGCGAGTTGCTCAGCCGGCGCTTCTTCAGTCATGTCAGGAAGGTTGAGCTGAGCGATGTCTTCTTCAAATGTCGGTTCCTCTGCGAGTGGCTTCAGGATGATGAACAGCACGCCGCAAAGAATGACCGCTGTTGCCATTGTCCAAAATTGTCTCATCGCCCAAACTCCTTTCCAGTTTGTTTATTATTGTTTTCTCTGACGCAGCGTCATAGTTCCAGCTGCTGCTAGAATCAATGTGCTCATTGCTACCCAGATCATCATAGTGTTTGATTGGTTAGCGGAACCGCCAAGACCTGTAGCTGGCATCTTGTCTGGCACAGTTGTTTCGAATTTTTCAGGGAACTGGTCGACAATCGCGCCACTCAAGCCTTTACCAATGGCAAATACGATTGAATAGCCTTCACGGTAAGTTTCATAAGAAGTTTCGAAATCACCTGTTGCGTATTGAGTAAATGTATCAACTACTGATTGTTCATGTGCTGCAATGTTAGCAGTCAGTTCATCCTGCGGCAAACGTTCTTCTGTTGCAGTGCTCAGGAATGCGGCAAGTTCTGCTGCAAATGTTTCGATCAACGCTGTTTGTGCCTGCTGGATTTCTTCTTCATTGCCGCCAGCTTGTGCGGCTGCCAAATCACTTTGCACAGAAATGTGTTCGTTGTTCCATAGAGTGGCAAATTGAGTGGCTGCATCTTCACCGTAAAATGAAGCGATGGCTGCACTGAATTCTTCTGTGTTCTGATCTTGTGCCCAATCGGCAAAGTCAAAGTCTTCCGAACCGTTGAAGCCTTTTACCATGCTGAGTTGCGCCAAAGCGAAATGCTCTGCAGCAATGCGGCTGACTGTCGAACGGAAATCACCGGCCGCTGTGTTCGGGTCTGTGAATTTATCCGGGAATTGTGCAGCGATAGCGCCACTGATGGCACCGCCCGCTCCGAAGATCTGTTCAAAACCTTCCAGGTAAGATGTGTAAGCCGCTTCGTAATTGCCGGCTGCGTATTGATCAAATGTCTCCTGTACAAAATCTTCATGCGCGCGAAGTGCTGCTGTTGCGCCGTCTTCCGGAAGATTGCCTTCAGTGGCAGTTGCAAGGAAAGCACCCATTTCATCGACGAACGACTGGATCTCAGCTAATGCTTCTTCCTGTGCGGCTTCGTCGCCTGCTTTCACGGCCATCGCGTATTCATCTGTTCCGGTGTTGTGAGTTTCAAAAATCTCGGTGAAAGCGGCTCCGCCTTCTTCACCGTAAACCGATGCGATTACCGGTTCCATGTCTGCCGCGTTGGCATCAAGTGCCGCCATTGCCGCTTGGGCTGCTTCGTCGCCATCGTAGATTTTCATCATTGAATCGACTGCCAATGCATAATGCTCGGATAATAATGAATCCAATGTTGCCCGCAGCTCAACGCCGCTCGTTTCTGTAGGTGCCATTTCATCTGCACTTACTGCCATGCCCATGCTTGGCACCAATAAAGCTGCGCCTAAAATAGGAGCTAAAATTTTTCCGTACTTCATCCTCAACACTCCTTTGTTTTTGGGTTCTTACATGTATAACGGAGGGAGTTGGGATTTGGATCAGTTTTTGGGTGAAAAAATTTGATTTATTTTTTATA
>CAZGMW010000332.1:0-2552 GCA_964526895.1 uncultured Planococcus sp.
GATGCAACGCACTTTCATGTCTCGAAGCTAGCGCAGCGATGCAGAGACAGGAGCATGGTTTTAAACTGCCCTCTTGCAGTAGCGAACCACTTGTCTTCACTGTTCTGTCTTATGCCTTTCAGAGCTTAATGGGCGCTTACGCTTTTCTTTAGCATTTCAGCCATTTTTCATGCACAATGTAACCACAATAGAAAATAGAGGAGAGATCGTGTGCAAAATAATCCAAGAATTCAGCAGCAGCTACAGAAATGGGTTGAAGAAAATAGAGGGCATGTAATATTAGGCACGACCGCGCAATACATTCCGGAATTGGGGAAAGCCGATCCGAGTAAATTGGGCATTTGCATGCTGGACGAAGAAGGCAATTATTATTGCGCGGGGGATACCGATATTGAGTTTACTCTTCAAAGCATCTCGAAAGCTTTGACATTTATAGCGTTAAGTTCCCATTACGGTTTGGATTTTGTATTGGAGCGGGTGGACGTCGAACCGACCGGAGAAGCTTTCAACTCAATCATCCCCTTTGAAATCCACCGTCCGAACAAACCCTTTAATCCGTTCATCAATGCGGGAGCAATCACTATTTCGGCATTGCTGCCTGGCCAGAACAGCCAAAAGAAATATGAATACCTTCTGCATTTCCTGGAAGAGCTCGTTGGCCATCCACTTGAAATGAATCGTGAAGTATACGATTCCGAATGGAAGGCATCGCACCGCAACCGGGCATTGGCCTATTATTTAAAAGAAGCGAAATTCCTTGAAATCGAAGTGGAGGAAGCGCTGGATATATACATCCGCCAATGCTCCATAAAAGTTTCTACCAAAGACCTGGCTTTGATCGGGTTGATCATCGCTTATGACGGTTTCAATCCAATCACCAAAGTAAAACATTTTTCGGATGAAATTGCGCAAGTCGCAAAAGTTCTTATGGTGACATGCGGCATGTATAATTCATCAGGTAATTTTGCGGCCCATGTCGGGATACCGGCGAAAAGCGGTGTCTCCGGCGGCATCATGGCTGCCGTTCCGCCGAAACTGCATTCCCAGACTTATGAATTCCGTGCCGGAGCCGGCATCGGCGTTTATGGTCCAGCAATCGATGTGCAGGGCAACAGTGCTGCAGGAACGATGATGCTTCGCCAAATTTCGAAGGAATGGGATTTAAGTATATTCTAATAATGTCCGCGGATCTGTTGCAGATCACGCGGATTTTTTATTGGCTAAAGCAAAAAGAGCCTTCTGACTTCAAACGGTAAAATATAAGCTTGTTGATGAAGTTGGCAATCAGATTACAAATAAGTCAAAAGTATTATTGAAGTCTGGAGATGTTTCAGGATGTGCTACGCGGGTAATTCTAGAAGTAGATACATCTTAATCAGCAGAACTATAAAAATTGGAGGAATTGCAAATGGCTAACAATAAATTTATGGGTACTTTCGACACTGAATCAGAAGTTCTTAAAAAGATCGAAGAATTGAAAGCAACAGGATCACGAGAAGAAGACATGTACGTAATGGCACGTGATAAAGATCAGATTTCAATGGTTCGTGGACGTACAGACGTAGATTATAAATCGTCTGAAGGCAATTGGATGGATAAATTCATGGGCTTCCTGTCAGGAGACGATTCCACTCGCGAAGCGTTTTCAGGCATGGGACTCGATAAAGATGAATCAGACCGTTACTATAACGAAGTCCAGAACGGCAAAATTCTGTTATTCGTAGACCGGGAATTCGGAGCTTCCTATGAAGGAAAAGCGCCATACGACAACCAGGCATATGGAAGAACAGGCACTGGAACAGAATCGGATGTTACAAATCCAAGAACACCTGGATATGTCGAGTCAGGAACTGTTGCCCGTGATGGATTGACAGTGGACACAAATGAAGAAAATGATGTTTATTACAACAGAAAAGACAATGCACTTGGAGAAGGTGAGTCGATGGACCGCGCAATAAGAGATGATGAAACTGCAGGGGTCGGCCGCGACAGCGGAACAGGTTTCGGCCTAGGTTCACCGACGACTGGAACCGGTACAGACCGCGATTTTGATCGTGACCGCAAAGTTGAGCGCCCAGTAGGCGAAGACCATACAGACGAAGAAACACTCCGTCTCCATGAAGAGCGTTTAAGAGTGGAGAAAGAGCAAGTCAAAACTGGTGAAGTGAATGTCGGTAAGCACGTTGTTGAAGAAGAACGTTCTGTCGATGTCCCGGTAGAACATGAAGAAGTCTATGTGGAACGCCGTCCGGTTAATGAAAAATCAACCGATGGAACAGACAAAGGCTTCAATGAAAATGAAAATATCAATATTCCTTTATCGGAAGAACGCGTCAACGTTACCAAAAAAGACGTGATCAGTGAAGAAATCGTTGTCGGTAAACGTAAAGTCGAAGACACCGAAACTGTTCGTGACACTGTTCGACATGAAGAAGCGGACATTGATGAAGACGTCAATTTGACTGATGAGAAAAGAAAGCGTGACAACGATAAACGTGACCGCTTCTAAATGAAGTTAGAAAAAGACGGAGATTCTCCGTCTTTTTCTATTA
>CAZGMW010000333.1:0-2548 GCA_964526895.1 uncultured Planococcus sp.
CGGATGCGGCAAGACGACGATTCTTCGGTTGATTGCAGGATTCGTCAAACCGACTAAAGGCGATATTTATATTGAAGGCGAAATCGTCAATGATTTCCCGGCCAATGAACGACAAGTGAATACCGTTTTTCAGGATTATGCCCTGTTTCCACATTTAAATGTATTTGAAAACGTCGCATTCGGCTTGCGAATTAAAAAGTTAAAGAAAGCCGAGATTGAACAACGTGTGCTGGAAGCATTGGAATTCGTCAATCTTCATGGCTATGAAAAACGCAATATCGCGGAAATGTCAGGAGGTCAGCGCCAGCGCGTCGCCATTGCGAGGGCCATCGTCAATGATCCTGAAGTTATCCTATTAGACGAACCTCTTTCGGCTTTGGATTTAAAACTGCGAACAGAAATGCAATATGAACTTCGTGACTTGCAGCAGCGGCTTGGCAAGACTTTCATTTTCGTAACTCATGACCAGGAAGAAGCCCTGGCGATGTCGGATGAAATATTTGTCATGAATAACGGCAAAATACAGCAGAGCGGAACACCGATGGATATTTACGATGAACCCATCAACCGTTTTGTAGCGGATTTCATAGGGGAATCAAATATCGTTGACGCCATCATGATCGATGATTACCGTGTACGATTTGCAAACCAGGAATTCGAATGTGTCGATAAAGGATTGAACCGGAATGAAAAAGTTGAAATCGTCATCCGGCCTGAAGATCTCCATATCTCTCGTGTCGAAAGAGGCAAAATCACTGTTACTGTGGATAGTCAATTGTTCCGCGGAGTTCATTTTGAAATATCAACTATCGATTCAGCCGGTAACGAATGGCTTGTGCACTCGACGAAACAAGTGGAAGTCGGTTCGAGAATCGGCCTTGATTTTGAACCCGAAGCGATTCATGTCATGCGCCTGAATGAATCAGAAGAGGCTTTTGATGCCAGACTAGAAGCCTATGGAGCAGCAGGCTATGAAAAATAACCGTACTAACCCCTTTTATCTGATTCCTTATTATTTATGGATTGTCCTGTTTGTCATAACACCTATTGCGCTCGTCGTGTATTTCTCGTTTTTCGATCTTGCAGGAAATCTGACGCTTGATAATTATAAGAACTTCTTCTCTTCTGTATACTTGCGGCTGACACTGAGTTCTTTCTGGTATGCTTTCCTGATTACTTTAATTTCACTGTTGGTGGCATATCCGACTGCCTATTGGCTGACCAAGACAAAGCACAAGCAATTATGGCTGTTATTGATCATCATACCATCGTGGATCAATCTCCTGTTGAAGGCTTACGCATTCATCGGAATCTTTGGATTGTATGGCCCTGCCAATAATTTACTGGCATCTATTGGCTCTGAACGCTTGCAAATTCTATTTACTGATTTCAGTTTCATCTTTGTATCTGTTTATATTTTCATCCCTTTCATGGTGCTGCCGATATTCAATTCACTCGACCGCATCAATCCGGCGTTGATCGACGCATCTCGGGACCTCGGTGCTTCGTCCTGGACGACTTTCACCCGTGTCATCTTTCCGCTCGCCATCAATGGCGTAAAAGCGGGCATCCAGGTAGTATTCATCCCTTCACTGTCGCTGTTTGTTATTACACGGCTTATTGCAGGCAATAAAGTCATAACACTTGGGACAGCAATTGAACAACAATTCCTTGTAACCCAAAATTGGGGCATGGGATCGACTATAGCTGTTTTCCTGATCCTGTTCATGATTATCATCATGATGGTGACCGGTGAAAAAGGAGGTACTCTCAATGGAAAAATTAAGTAAGACAGCACGAATCTATTTGGCCATTGTCTTTATCATCCTTTATGCACCGATCTTCTACCTGATTTTCTATTCGTTCAACAGCGGCGGCACGATGTCTAGTTTCGAAGGCTTTACGCTTGAACACTACGCTGCCGTTTTCAACGATACTCGCCTAATTATCATCGTATTGAATACAGTAATTGTTGCTTTGCTTTCCGCATTGATTTCGACTGCGATCGGCGTCCTTGGCGCTATCGGCATCGTTTTCATCCGCAACCGAAAAATGCGCAATGCAGTCCTGTCTTTAAATACAATACTGATCGTCAGTCCTGACGTCATCATCGGTGCTTCGTTTCTGATCCTATTCACAATGATCGGCATTAAGCTCGGGTTCGCATCCGTATTGATTTCCCATATTGCTTTCAGCATTCCGATTGTCGTAATTATGGTGCTGCCGAAGCTGATGGAAATGAGCGACTCGCTCATAGACGCTGCAACAGACCTTGGCGCCTCAAAACGCGATATTCTGACTCGCGTCATCCTGCCGTATATCAAACCCGGTATTTTTGCGGGATTCTTTTTGGCTCTTACTTATTCCCTGGATGATTTTGCTGTGACTTTCTTTGTGACCGGCAACGGTTTTGCGACATTATCCGTTGAAATCTACTCGATGGCACGGGCAGGCATCACGCTGACCATCAATGCGCTTTCCGCATTATTATTCCTTGCGCGCATAAGGTCTTTCATGGTCAGTTGCCTCCTCCTGGTGGTCGGATGGT
>CAZGMW010000334.1:0-2546 GCA_964526895.1 uncultured Planococcus sp.
ATGTTGTACACAAAAAAGACGAGTAGACCCGACAGCAGGAGTGTTATTCTGCTGTTTTTTTCAGTTGAAGACAGGGGAATTTCTGATATCCCTTTCTTTTTTCAAATACATTACTTAGAATAGGAAGATAACCGAAGTCGAAAGGGTTTACAGCATATGAATAAATCGTTCCAAAAAATTCGTAATTTAACACCAGCCCAGGCAATTGCCGCTTATTATTTTGCCGCTATTTCGATCTCCTTTATATTATTGAGGCTGCCTGGGGTCCATCAAGAGGGAGTAAACATCCCTCTTATCGATACACTTTTCACGGCAATAAGTGCAGTCAGTGTGACAGGGTTGACTGTAATCAATATTTCGGAGACATACACAGTGTTCGGAATCGTATTATTGATGTTTATACTCCAGCTCGGAGGCATCGGTATTATGTCGATCGGAACTTTCTTCTGGCTGTTGGTAGGGAAACGGATCGGCCTTCGAGAGCGCCAATTGATTATGGTCGACCATAACCAATTGAGTATGGCAGGTGTCGTCAAACTGATCCGCAATATTATTTCGATTCTTTTATTGATTGAACTGCTGGGTGCGATTATTTTAACGCTCTATTTCACGCAGTATTATGATACATTCGGCGAAGCTTTGCTTCAAGGGGTTTTCGCCTCGGTAACCGCAACTACCAATGGCGGTTTTGATATCACCGGCGCCTCATGGCTTCCTTATTTCAATGACTATTTTGTTCAGGTGATCACTATGACCCTGATTATACTTGGTGCCATCGGTTTCCCTGTGCTGATAGAGCTGAAGGAATTTCTATCGAATAAAGAGAAGAATTTCCGCTTTTCCTTATTCACCAAAATCACAGTCAGCACATTCGGCATCCTGCTTGCAGTCGGCACTTTGGGAATTCTGGCTCTTGAATCATTTAGAGCTTTCAAGGATTTGTCCTGGCACGAAACATTATTCGCAGCTATTTTCCATTCGGTTTCTTCCAGGTCGGGGGGGCTTGTAACATTTGATATAACTCAATTCGATGAAGCGACAAATGTGTTTCTGAGTGTCCTGATGTTTATCGGTGCTTCTCCAAGTTCTGCAGGAGGCGGAATACGGACCACTACATTTGCAATTGCCATATTATTTCTGATTAATTTTGCAAGAGGAAAAAACACAATTCAAATTTTCAGAAGGGAAATTCAGTTGATCGATGTTTTCCGTTCATATGCAGTAATTATTTTGGCCATGTTCATGGTGATTGTGTCTACTATGATCCTGTTCATAACTGAACCCGAAGCATCTGCAATTGAAATAATTTTTGAAATAACCAGTGCATTTGGAACTTGTGGGATGTCCCTAGGAATTACCGATGATCTTTCTTCTGTCGGTAAAATGACGGTTATGGTATTGATGTTCATTGGCCGTGTAGGGCTTATTTCCTTCCTGTTTACCATTGGAGGGAAAACTGACCCAACCAAATTCCATTACCCGAAAGAACGGGTCATCATAGGTTAATCTGCTGGTTAATGCTTGAAGATGCCATTTTCTTGGAAAAGGGCTATAATTTACACAATAGCGTTTATTAAGTAGAAAAGAGTGGATAGCATGAACGAAGAAATAAGGAGATCCTTAAAACTGTTTATAGTAATGTCACGGGCACATAAAGCAATATCGGAACAAGCCAATCAATTTTTCCAGGCAAATGGCGTGAATCCAACGGAATTTGCGGTTCTGGAATTGCTTTATCATAAAGGAAAACAGCCGCTTCAAAAGATCGGCGGTAAAATTTTGTTGGCTAGCGGCTCTATTACGTATGTTATAGATAAATTGGAAAAGCGTGGCTATATCGCCAGAGTGAATTGTCCGACAGACCGGCGGGTAACTTACGCTGAAATCTCCGAAGAAGGAAAAGAGTTTATGGCACGCATTTTCCCTGAACATGAACAAAATCTTCATGAATTGACAGGTGCCTTATCGCCGGAGGAAAAAGATGAAGCAATTGAATTAATGAAGAAATTGGGGCTTTCCATTAAAGATTTGTCCTATTGATCAAAAAAACGTCTGCCCTGAAAATACAGGGCAGACGTTTTTTATTGTGCTGTAATAGTTTTGGCCATTTTGATGAAATCTTCTGTGGCACCTGAATCAGCAGGATCAAAGATTGTCACTTTAACGATCAGCTCTTCTTTTTCAAAGACGAGCCCAGTGACTTTTCCATTTTCCAAAGGCATTTCATACAAGGCAGAATTATTGAATTCAGTTTCTTCAAACGCCGGCAGTTCCGCAAGCTCGGCATCTTCGTTCACTGCTTTCAATGTTTGGCGAATGGAATCATCCGCAAAATTGAAATCGGCTTCTTCCGGTTTAAAAGTCTCTACCCGCATGAACAGTTCGTCATTTTCACTGGAATAGATGAGATCCTTATTCGGTTCTTCGGCAGTCCATTCATAACCTGGCAATAAAAGAAATTCATATGACTGTGAATCACTGACGGTCAAGGTTCCTTCGCTAACTGCGGAATTTTCTGTTGCAGATTCTGGACTCTCTTCAACTGC
>CAZGMW010000335.1:0-2542 GCA_964526895.1 uncultured Planococcus sp.
AAATTGCCTTGGCTTCTGCCAGCAGCTCATCCGCTTTTTGGAAAGGATCGTCATGCGGCGGCAGGAATACACGGCCATGAAGGTTAATCACTGAGAATGTTTTGCCGTTTTTCGTCAAGGTTGCCATTCCGCGTCCAGGTGCCTCCGGCGAGAAATTTGCCGGACGGATCAAATAATCCACTTCATCTATAAAGTCAAAAATCTCTTTTTGGTCCCATGTGTGATTGCCCATTGTCACCATATCAACGCCCATAAATAACAAATCCTGATAAATGGCTTTTGTAATTCCTCTGCCTGCCGCTGCATTTTCGCCATTTGCGATCACCGCATCCGGCTTGTACTTTTTCTTGAGGCGTGGCAAATAAGACTCCAATGCATCACGGCCAATCGATCCGACAATATCTCCAATAAATAAAACTTTCATGCTCTCACCTTTTTCCATAAGAAAAAGGCTTCTTTGAATAGACATTCATCGAAGCCTTTATCCTATTATTTTGCGTATTCAACTGCTCTTGTTTCTCTGATTACGGTCACTTTGATATGTCCCGGATAATCAAGCTCTTCTTCAATCCGCTTACGGATATCGCGAGCCAAACGGTGTGCAGTCATATCATCAATTTGTTCCGGTCTGACCATGATGCGGATTTCGCGTCCTGCTTGAATGGCGAACGATTTTTCAACGCCTTCGTAGGATTCTGAAATCTCTTCAAGTTTTTCCAGACGGCGGATATAGTTTTCCAACGTCTCACTTCTCGCTCCCGGGCGTGCTGCCGATAAGGCGTCCGCTGCAGCAACGATTACTGAAATAATCGATGTTGCTTCAGTGTCGCCGTGGTGGGAAGCGATGCTGTTGATGACGACAGGATGTTCTTTATACTTGGTCCCAAGTTCAACCCCGATTTCAACATGGCTGCCTTCCACTTCATGGTCAATCGCTTTACCGATGTCATGAAGCAATCCTGCGCGCCGTGCCAAGGTGACATCTTCGCCAAGTTCAGCCGCCATCAAGCCCGATAGGAACGCAACTTCCACAGAGTGCTTGAGGACGTTCTGTCCATAACTTGTACGATAGCGCAAACGGCCAAGAATTTTGATCAAATCGGGATGCAGATTATGTACCCCAACGTCAAATGTGGTTTGTTCCCCAATTTCACGGATTTGCTCATCTACTTCGCGTCTGGACTTTTCAACCATTTCTTCGATCCGTGCCGGGTGAATACGGCCATCTGACACTAGTTTTTCAAGTGCCAGTCTTGCAGTTTCACGTCTGATTGGATCGAACCCTGACAAAATTACCGCTTCCGGTGTATCATCGATGATCAAATCGATGCCTGTCAAAGTTTCAAGCGTCCGGATATTTCGGCCTTCGCGGCCAATAATACGGCCTTTCATCTCATCATTAGGCAAATTGACGACAGATACGGTCGTCTCTGCCACATGGTCTGCTGCAAAACGCTGCATGGCCAACGACAAGATGTTTTTCGCTTTCTTATCGGATTCCTCTTTGGCACGGGCTTCCGTCTCTTTTACCATCACCGCAATATCAGTTGAAAGTTCGTTTTCAACTTGCTGGAGGATGATTGACTTCGCTTCTTCGCGTGTCAACGAAGAAATCCGTTCCATTTCGGATTGCTGCTGTTGAACCAATTCTTCAGCTTTGCTCTCCATCTGTTCAATATGCTGTTGTTTTTCGGCAAGGGCTTCATCTTTGCGTTCAAGCCCAGCTTCTCTTTTGTTTAATGCATCATCCTTGCGATCTAAATTTTCTTCTCTCTGCAACAGCCGATTCTCCTGTTTTTGAAGTTCTGATCGGCGTTCCCGAATTTCAGATTCTGTTTCAGTACGCAATTTGTGATTTTCGTCTTTTGCTTCCAAAAGAGCTTCTTTTTTGAGTGCTTCTGCTTCTCTCTTTGCATCTTCAATTATCTGCTCTGCAGAGTTTCTCGCACCTGCCATTTTGGATTCATTTGATTTTTTCATTACAAAATAACCAACAAACATACCAACGATGATACCAAGCAAAGCGAAGATGATCACGTATTCCATTCGGACACCTCCTCTTGCTATTCTTTTAACGTTTTAAAAATAATATTGAATTTTCGTGCTACTTAAACGCTGTAAAATTAGTAAATTATACAGTTTTAATTGTATAGATGGAGCTTTGAAGTGTCAACCCGGTGTTAGAGCACTACCATAAGCCAATCGCCTATGAGATGTTTTAGAAAAGATTCTTTTCTTCCGTTATGGGCTAGCACCGCTGAGACCAAACGCGCTTCTTAAAAACAAAAAACCATTGGAACCAAAGCAGAAGCTTTGGTCCAACGGCTAGTCTAATTAGACTTACTCATCGTCCTCATCAATCAAGAGATTAAATTCTTCCGGCTCTTCTTTTGAAGCAGCAATGGTGTAGGAAGCGGCTGCCATCCCGTATTGTTCACGGATTTTGCCTGCAATCTCATTGCTGATATCACCGTGGTCACGGAGATATTGCTTGGCATTTTCGCGACCCTGGCCAATGCGGTCTTCCTTATAAGAATACCAC
>CAZGMW010000336.1:0-2539 GCA_964526895.1 uncultured Planococcus sp.
CGAAGCTTATACGGAAGAAACCGGAATAGCGGTGGAAGTTATCGGGACCACAGGAGATGACTATTACCAGCAGTTGCAGATCCGTTTGAACAATCAAACCGGGCCATCGATTTTCAGTGTTCAGAACCTGGAACAGGCAGAGCGCATGGAGTCCTATCTCTATGACTTGAGTGGCGAAGAATTTGTCGACAATATTGCGCCGGATATGGAATTGACGATTGATGACAAACTGGTCGGTATTCCTTATGGTGTTGAAGGATTCGGGATTGTCTACAACAAAGAATTGGTCGACCCGGAAGATATTCAGGATTACGAGTCATTTGTCAGCACGCTTGAAGAACTTGAGGCTGAAGGCATCAATGGTTTTGGCCTGTCATCCGAAGCCTATTTCCTGATTGGCCACATGAGCAATTACCCGTTCTCGCTTCAGGAAAATCCGCAGGAATTCATGGAGCAATTGACGAACGGCGAAGTATCATTAGCGGAGACGGAAGAGTTCCAAAGATTCGGCGAGTTTATGGAAGCGATCAGAGCCAGTACACCAACTCCTCTCAATACCACTTATGACACGCAGGTTGGTGATTTTGCAGCAGGTGAGACTGCAATGATCCATCAGGGCAACTGGGCTGCAGGCATGCTCGAAGAATTTGAAGTGGACTTTGAATACGGCCTGGCGCCATTCCCGCTTGAAGGAAATGATAAATTGGCAGTCGGCGTGGGCAGTAACTGGGCGGTAAACGCTGACAAGGATCCTGCTGAAATTGAGGCGTCCATCGCGTTTTTGGACTGGCTTCACAACAGTGAAACAGGCCAACAGTTCATTGTAGAGGAATTCGGGTTTATTCCGGCAATGACAAATATTGAAGCCGGCGATCTGGATCCGTTATCACAGGCTGTTTTGGAAGCTTCCAACAGTGGAGACACCATTCCATGGTCGCATAATTACTACCCGGCGAATGTTGTGACCAACGACTTTACACCAGTGGCCGAAAGCTTCTTTGTAAATGAAGATATGACCGGAGAAGAGCTGGTGGAAGATCTGCAAGCAGCGTGGGAGAACGCTGCGCAGTAAGATTGGTGAGTTGATCAGCCGGAACACGCCTGTTATGGCGTGTTCCGCTTTTTCTAAAAAGGCATCGTCATTGCAGTATTATGAAAGTGGGGATGAGCGTGGCAAACAGGAAGAAAATCGGTTGGTACTTATTATTTACAGTGCCGTTATTACTCATTTTTACGATTATTGTACTTATTCCATTTGTCATCGGAATCTACTACGCTTTTTTTGAATGGGATGGCATCGGGGCGAATCCGATGGAATTTACAGGAATCGATAACTTCATCCGGCTGTTGGAAGATGAACGTTTTATCCGGTCCACCTGGCTTACCGTCTTTTTTACAGTATTATCGGTGATTACAGTCAATGTGACCGGTCTTGCATTTGCGCTTCTGGTAACATCCAAATTGAAACTGGCCAATTTGGCGAGAACAATGCTGTTCATGCCATACCTGATCGGCGGTCTGATACTTGGATATATTTGGCAATTTGTGTTTCTGGATGTGTTTACGCTAATCGGAGATGCTACCGGTTTGGAATCGATCTTTTTTAACTGGCTGAACAATGAAGATTTTGCGCTTTTTGCACTTGTCTTTGTATTTACCTGGCAGATGGCGGGTTACGTCATGATTGTTTATATCGCAGGGTTACAAGGGATTCCGGGAGAAGTGATCGAAGCCGCAAGAATCGACGGGGCCAGTGGCTGGCAGCGCTTTATGCGGATCACAGTTCCGCTTCTTATGCCGGCGTTTACAATCAGCTTATTTCTTACGTTGTCCTACGGTTTTAAAATTTATGATGTGAACTTGTCGCTGACAGGCGGTGGGCCGGCGAATGCGACGGAATTGTTCGCCATGAATATATACAATGAAATTTTTGGATACGGCAATTATGGTTACGGGCAGGCAAAAGCGATTGTGTTCTTCATCATAATCGCGGCCATAACTTTAACCCAGGTATATATTACGAAGAAGAAGGAGGTTGAAATGTGATGAGGGCGATAAGAAATTGGACCAAAGAGATACTGCTGATTCTGATGGCGCTGATTTTTCTTTCTCCCATCTATATCATCTTTATCAACTCCTTTAAGAACCGTCTTGAGTTATATGAAAATACGCTGGCATTTCCGGAGGAATTCGGGTTGCAATATTATGAAGCTGCCATGGAACGGATGGATTTCTTCAATGCTTTCTTAAACTCGATATACGTGACGATTGTATCGGTGATTTTTATCGTGATTCTTTCTTCCATGACCGCCTGGATGCTGGTAAGGTCGGGCAATTGGATCAGTACGGTTATTTTCATGACTTTGATCGCGACGATGCTGATTCCGTTCCAGACTATCATGATGCCTTTGATGCAATTGGTGACAGGGATCACGAGGGATGTGGGAATTCCGCTATACAATACACTGAGCGGATTGATATTCATGAATATCGGCTTTCACGCAGCGCTTTCCGTTTTCCTTTATCATGGCTTCATCAA
>CAZGMW010000337.1:0-2522 GCA_964526895.1 uncultured Planococcus sp.
GCCTATGCGCTCTTTTTTTATTTCTCCAACTCTTTCAAGGGTGGCACAGCCAATATTGCGGCCAATACACCAAGCGCCGGCAACAGCAGCAGCATCCATAACACTTCGTCATAACCACCGAAACTGTCAAAGAACAAGCCAAACGGCAACGGACCGAGTGCTGAACCAATGACCATAACGGCCATCGCGATGCCATTGATGCTGCCAATATACTGCCTGCCGAAATAATTGGGCCAGACAACACTCAGCGTCACCCGTTCGATTCCAGAGATGAATCCCCAGGCCACACCGAAGAGAATTGCCAGTGACAAAGTATCCGCCTGCAACAGCAGCAGGATAAAAGCGATTTCACCTATAAACAGCAGGACCAGCATCCAGCGGACAGCAATTTTATCCAGCAGGTAACCCGCCAGGAATGTCACTGGAAATCCAATGACAGCCATAAGACTTAATACAGTTGCGGCTGTTTCGGGAGCCAGTGATTTTTGAGAGAAGATGGAGACCAGATGAAAGGTCATACCCGTGTTGACAAGTGCCGGAATCGCTACACAGAATAAGAGAAGCCAAAAGGCCTTCGTCCTGCGCGCTTCTTTTACGGTCCAGCTGATTTCCCCAGACAAAGATTTTTGATGTTCCTCTTCTGTCAACACGTTTTCTCCGTCAGGCCGTAATCCGATATCTTCCGGTTTATTGCGGATCAGCCAGATGGCAAGTGGCGTAAAAATTAGCAGCACGGACAAGCCGAGCACAAACCAAGCCGTGCGCCAGCCAACCAATTCAATCAGCCAAACGTTCAATAAGGGAAAGACAGCTGAACCGACCATGGCTCCGAGCGCCGCGAGACTCAGCGCACGGCCTCTTTTCTTGATAAACCATTGCGGAACGAGTGACTTCGCCACAAGGGACATGGATCCCTGTCCCAGCAGACGAATAAAAAAGAAGCCGATAAACAACATAAACACGTTGATGACCAGCCCATTAAAAAGACAAGCAATTGCCAATAGAACCGAGATAACAACGGACATTTTCCGTGCGCCTTGGCTATCAATCAGTCTTCCAACGCCAAACAATAGAAACCCTGCGAGCAAAGTTGCTGCCGAATAGATGCCGGAAACCGTAGAACGGCTCCAGCCGAATTCAGCTATGTAATAGTCAATGAAAATTGCATTGGAAAAAGTTTGGCCTGGCCCTGAAAAGAAATAGGAAAGCGCTGCAATCGCGACAATTATCCAGCCATAATAAAAGTTGACTTGCAAAGGCGGTGTACTTTTCAAAACCAGCTCTCCTTCATCGATGTTTTATAACCGTAAAATAACAAGAGGGTTCCATGCGGAACCCTCTTGTTATAGAGTTGTTTACTTATTTTACGATAAGCACCGGACAATTAGCACGTTTTACCACTTTGTGGCTGACACTGCCGAGCACCATTTCCTGTAATGAATTTAAACCCCGGCTGCCGATTACCAGAATATCGAACTTTTCTTCATTGGCATATTCGACAATTGCTGGTCCCGGCGTACCATGCAAAATTTCAACGCGGTATTTCACATTTTGAGAAGCAATGGCCTCTTCCACAGGCTGCAGCTTTTTACGGCGTTGTAAATCGAGTTCTGCGGAACTGCCACTGTGAAGAACATCGTTTTTAGCATTGGCGTGATCTGCTACATAGACGATTGTAATTTTCGCATCGGGGTTAGCCCCTGCTATATTCAGCGCCTGTTTTGCTGCGCGTAATGAATGCTCCGAACCATCTACAGCCAATAAAATTTTCATATACATCTGTCAACACTCCCTTTTCTCTTTTAATGAACCGGCAACTTCGCATTGTCACTTTTGAAAATGGCCAGCTGATCGATTAACTTTTGGCTGCCCGTATCCAAGCCGACAACCTCGACTTTATTGCCACTTTCCCTGAATTTCAGAACGACACGATCTACGGCTCCGACGCCGGAATCGTCCCAAATATGAGCATCAGTGAAATCAATTACGATATCTTTATCTTCCACTCCAAAATCGAATTTGTCCAGAAAATCATCAACGGAAGCAAAAAATAACTGTCCTTGGACTTGATAATGTGTGGCATCCAGCAATTTTTTCTCTACTTTTATTTTTGAAATCTTGGCGACAAAGAAAATAGCGCTCAACACAACGCCCGCAATCACGCCCTGTGACAAGTCATGCGTATAAACAACGATTACTACTGTCGCAATCATGACGACCGAGTCCGTAATAGGAGCTTTCTTCAAATAACTGAAAGACGACCAGTCAAATGTTCCGATTGAAACCATGATCATGATACCAACGAGGACCGGCATCGGAATCTGCACGACCAACTCGCCGAGTACGATAATGAGGAACATGAGATACACACCGGCAAGAAATGAAGACAAACGGCCACGGCCACCGGATTTAATATTGATGATCGCTTGACCGATCATGGCACAGCCAGCCATTCCTCCAAAAAAGCCGGTAACGAAATTGGCAATCCCCTGGCCTCTTGATTCACGGTTTTTATCGCTTCC
>CAZGMW010000338.1:0-2513 GCA_964526895.1 uncultured Planococcus sp.
TAATCTTTCGATTAAAATAAAAAAACCGTTCCCCATATATACATGAGAAACGGCTGTGCTTATTCCAAAAAGTCTTTCAAGCGTTTGCTTCTTGATGGATGACGAAGCTTGCGCAAGGCTTTCGCTTCAATCTGACGGATACGCTCACGCGTTACTCCGAATACTTTCCCTACTTCTTCAAGAGTGCGGGTACGTCCATCGTCAAGGCCAAAACGCAGGCGCAAGACATTTTCTTCCCGGTCTGTCAAGGTATCCAGCACATCTTCCAGCTGCTCTTTCAATAGTTCGTAGGCAGCGTGGTCTGATGGTGACTGTGCATCGGAATCTTCGATAAAATCACCAAGATGCGAATCGTCTTCTTCACCAATCGGTGTTTCGAGCGATACCGGCTCTTGTGCAATCTTCAAAATCTCGCGGACTTTTTCCGGTTGAAGATCCATCTCTTCTCCTATTTCTTCCGGTGAAGGTTCACGTCCAAGATCCTGAAGCAATTGACGCTGTACACGAATCAGTTTGTTGATGGTTTCGACCATATGCACTGGAATCCGGATAGTACGGGCCTGGTCCGCAATTGCGCGGGTAATGGCCTGACGAATCCACCATGTAGCATAGGTACTGAATTTGAACCCTTTCGAGTAGTCGAATTTCTCAACTGCTTTGATAAGGCCCATGTTCCCTTCCTGGATCAAATCCAGGAAAAGCATGCCGCGTCCAACATAACGCTTGGCAATACTAACGACAAGACGCAGGTTTGCTTCAGCGAGACGTTTTTTCGCCTCTTCGTCACCTTGTTCGATCAATTTAGCGAGACGCACTTCTTCTTCTGCTTTTAAAAGATCCACGCGGCCGATTTCTTTCAAATACATACGGACTGGATCATTGATTTTAACACCTGGAGGAACACTGAGATCATTCAGATCAAATTTTTCCTCGGTTGGCTTCATCAAGCGATCAAGATGTTCTTCATCATCTGATTTTCTTTCAAGTTCGATGCCGTGTCCTTCCAGCTGGTCGATGAATTCTTCCACCTGATCGGATTCCATTTCGAAAACTGCTAATTTATCGGCTATCTGCTCGTAATTGAGTTCGCCGCTTTTCTTACCGGACTCGATCAATTGTTTTTTAGCTTCTTCGACACTCACTTCCGGAGCTTCAGTAGTCAATGGTACGTTGCTTGCTTCAACTTCATTTTGGCGTTCAGACTTTTCAGCCATTCGACTTCCTCCTTTAAATACCGGAATTAAACTATAGCGACTTTCGCAAAGCAATCACTTCTTGTGCCAGAAGCAAAGCGCGTTTCAGGTCGTGCTGCTTTTCCGCTTCTTTTGATTGCTGAATCTTTAATGAGATTTGCTGTTCTATCCGATTTTTGCCCAGATGTTTCAGGCAATCGGATATTTCTTCGTCTGGATGCTCTGGATCTCTTTCCGAAAGGGCGGTTTCCATCACTAATTTCCTCAGTTCGGGATCTTGGAGCGTTTCAAGGAATTTGTGAAAATCCGCTTTATTCCATTCTTCATAAAATCCGAGCAATTGCACGTATATTGCCTGGAACTCTTCACTGATGAACGGAATCCCATCTTCCTGAGCGAGTTTGTCCATAACGGATTCATCCGCCAGGGCATGTGCCAAGAGCAGCCTTTCCGCCCTGTGCAGGGACGTAACTTTTTTCGGCTCCCGTCTGACTGCCTGTGCTGGAGCTTCCGGGCGGCTTCTTTCAACAGACTTGTTCTCCAGTTTGCGGTAATGCTGCAATATAGCTTCCTGAGACAATCCAGTTTCCGCGGACAATTGTTTGATATAAAGATCACGTTCCAAAGGTGTTGAACGGCCTGCCAATAATTGGAGAACTTCCTGGATGTACTGGAGCAAATCATTTTCATACTGGAAATTCTTATGGCGGCGCGCATGCATCATGGCAAAAGCGATGAATGCGTGCGGTTTTCCAATAATCTGTTCTTTAAAAGCTTCGCTGCCATTTTCCCGGACATAATCGTCTGGATCCATTTTCCCCGGCAGTACAGCAACTTCCACTTTGAACTTTTCTTCATTTAGCGCAATGGCGGCACGTTTGGCAGCCTCCCATCCGGCATCATCGCCGTCAAAGCATATGACGATATCCTGTGCAAAACGTTTCATGATCCGGATATGTTGGGATGTCAGCGAAGTTCCCATTGTCGCAAGAGCATTGTCCACTCCCGCCTTGCCTGCCGCTATCACGTCCATGAAACCTTCGAACAGAACGATTTTTCTGTTCTTGCGAATCGACCCTCTGGCCAAGTGAAAATTGTAGAGGACCTGGCTTTTTTGGAAAATAGGCGACTCAGGGCTGTTCATATATTTGGCTTGCTGTTTCGTGTTTTCCATGATCCTGCCGGAAAACGCAATTGTCTTTCCGGTTTCATTCATGATCGGGAACATGATGCGGCCGCGGAATCGATCAAAATAACCGTCGGACTGTTCACGTGCTATCGCAAGGCCGCTTTGTGTCAGTTCTTCTTCTGTATACCCTT
>CAZGMW010000339.1:0-2512 GCA_964526895.1 uncultured Planococcus sp.
GAGTGGATCTTAGCACTTCGCTTGGTCCCCTGGGCGTCTGCGCTGTTTTGCTCCATATCTTTAGGTATCCCTATTAGCACTGGTGCATGTCATAATTGAGAGAAGAAAAATAAGGATAGTTGTTAACTTCCACTATTTCCACCCATGCGACCCCTTTACCCAGCCGCCAATCACCGTACCCATTGCGATCACCGGATTCTCAAAGGGATAATCCTCCAGTAAAAACAGCTGATTATGCAGCGGAATCAGCAATCCTTCCAAAATCAGCTTTTCGCGCAGTTTCACATACTTCTTCGGACATTTCGCCGACGTCGACGCTGCAAATTTCGAGCCTTTTTGCACGACAAACTTATCCCCCGCATAATAACCGCTGGCGTCCGCTCCCCGTTTTGAAGTAATCGCCAAAATCTCCGGCATCGCTTCTTCTTCCTCCATCGCCAGCAGCAAGAGCCCGGCATCGAACGGGTCCACAAATGTCTCTTCCTGCGTCACTCTATCCACTTCGAAGAACTGATAAAGCTCGCCGTAATCCGGATGCGTGATTCTTTTTACGAACTGTGTTTTCGTCATTTTTCCACCTCCTTTGCAGGCATGATTCCTAAAAAGCTGCCTATACTTCCTATATAGATAGTTAGGCGATAATCGGATACTTTTTTTAAAATTCAATAGAGCAAAAAATGACCAAATAAAAAAACATGCGTCCGGCAATATGCCAGACGCATGTCTTATTATTTATCCAACCGGATGCGTCGCTTCGTACAACAGCACGTCCAATTCTTTGGTATAGCTTTGAATCTGCTGCTCTGTCCATCCGAAGCTTTCCGCCATGTGTGCGATGGCCGCTTCTTTGAAAGTGTAGACGAATTGGATCTCGAATAATAACGCACCCGTCCGGCGGACAAAAAAGTCAACCGGCTTATAAGCCGCTTCATATTCCATCGCGTAACGGAGCATCGCAAACACCAATGGATCCAGACCTGCCTGTGCCGCTTCCTTGCGTCTGTCTGCAAATAAGCCCAGCACCTGGTCGACATTGGCACCATAACGGTTTATCAGCATTTCTGCCGTTTCCTGGTTCAGCCCCATTGCCAGCCCCTGTTGCTCACGGTCAATACGGAACGCTTTGAATCCTTCCGATCCGCCGACTTCACCGCCGGAAATCGGCAGATGCTTCGTCGAAACTTTTCTGAACCGCAAGTTTTGCTCTTTTTGCAATTGCTCCGTCACCAGGTCGACAATGCTTTCGCCCATTTTGCGGTAGCCGGTCAACTTGCCGCCCGCAATGGAAATCAAACCGGAATCCGAGATGAAAATTTCATCTTTCCGTGAAATTTCCGAAGGGTCTTTGCCTTCTTCGTGGATCAGCGGACGCAAGCCAGCCCAGCTCGACTCGACGTCTTCTTCGCTGATGCCCACTTCCGGGAACATGAAATCGACTGCGCGCAGCACATAATCACGGTCAGCCTGTGTCATTGTCGGATGAGCGATATCCGCTTTGTAAACCGTATCGGTTGTCCCCACATACACTTTGCCTTCACGCGGAATGGCGAATGCCATCCGGCCGTCCGGCATATCGAAATAGATCGCTTGTTTCAACGGGAAACGCTTGCCGTCGAAGATCAAATGGATCCCTTTTGTCAGCTGCAGCGTTTTGCCTTTTTTCGAATGGTCTTTTTCCCGCAATGTGTCGACCCATGGTCCGGCTGCATTGACGATTCTTTTCGCGAAGATTTCATGGATCTCGCCGTTGGTCTGATCTTCCATGCGGATGCCGATCGCTTTGCCGCCGTCATAGATGAAATCGATGACTTTCGCGTAATTCAACGCAAGCGCCCCTTTTTCGACCGCTTTTTTCATCACTTCAATGGTAAGGCGTGCGTCATCTGTTTTGTATTCCACATAATAACCGCCGCCCTTCAGACCTTCGTTTTTCAGTAAAGGTTCACGCTTCAAAGTTTCTTTGCGGCTCAGCATCTTTCTGCGCTCTTCCCGTTTGACGCCCGCCAAAAAGTCATAGACGCGCAAGCCGACGTTCGTGCTTAATGGACCGAACGTGCCGCCTTTGTAAAACGGCAGCAGCATCCATTCCGGCGTTGTTACGTGTGGGCCGTTTTCATAGACGATTTCACGTTCCTTGCCGACTTCAGCCACCATTTTCACTTCAAATTGTTTCAGGTAGCGCAAACCGCCGTGCACGAGTTTTGTTGAACGGCTGCTGGTGCCCGCTGCGAAATCCTGCATTTCCACCACTGCTGTCTTGACGCCTCTGACACTTGCATCCAGCGCAATACCAGCACCGGTAATGCCTCCGCCGATCACCAATAAATCCAAAGATGTGTTTTTCATGGAACCGATTGTTTCGCTGCGTTTCAAACTTGAAAATTTCATCCAAAATCTCTCCTCTTCAATTGATTAAATTGATGTATCACGCTTTGCACCTGTTGTCTCCACGAAAAAAAGAGAGACCACGGCACAGCTGCAGAATTTCTTCTGCTGAACTGGCTTGGTCTCT
>CAZGMW010000340.1:0-2505 GCA_964526895.1 uncultured Planococcus sp.
AAGCCTAATCACTATACCGTTTGTAGTAATTATATTTATCCTGCTCTACTCTTATTTAATATTCTCCCTTAGATTAATTCGATTATTAACCAATATTCTCCTTCTTTAAATAGGTCTAGTCTATCAACGTAACCCCCACAATTTCATCCAGCATCAGCCGCTCCATGCCGAACGGACTCTCGTAAACGAGTTCGCGGTGTGCCAAATCAATACGCTCGATGACGCCGCGATGCTTGAACAGCTGTTTCTCCTTCCAGGTTTCGATCAGCACTTCGCATTTCCGCTTCAAGGCAATGTCCAGTTCCTCCTGGATCAGCTGCAGATCGAACTCATCGAGATCCGGTTTCGGCACCTGCTCATCTTCCGCGTACCATTCACGCAGCATCTGGATATGTTCCGGCAGCATCAGCCCCTGCCATTTGATGTTCCCCCGGTCCTTGATATCGCCCTGCATCTTGAATTGATTGTTCATTTTCTTCAACCCAATCACTCCTTTCTAAAAATAAGAACATTTGTTCTTATTCTATACCACGAAAAGAAGTCCGACAATCCTTTATCCCAAATAAAAAAGCCGCTGAAGCAAATACTTCAGCGATCAGGATTATCGATAGATCAAAAAAGTTTTTAAAGTGGTCGATATCGTTATCGGACACCAGGATATTCAGGGACCGATTGATGTTCCTCCGTTTAATATTTCTCCACTGTTCTAACTTATGGGAAATCCATAAACAATCTGACGTGTTTTAGCCTATACAGACTTCAAATTGGTTTACAAGTCAGAATACATAACTATAATAAGTCAGTAAGTATTTCAAACTATAGATCTTCTACCATCCTGCTGTTATTTTTAATTTTTTATTATAAATGTACAAAATATATTAATCCCTCATGTTGAGACAAGGAGCTGAATCAATTGATCAAATTTGAAAGCAAGAAAGTTGCCTACAATTCGGTAACTGTGAAAATGGACAACGACATTTTTCAGGAAGCTGTCACTGCGTTTCAGGATGTCCGATACAAAAGTGGCCAATCTGCCCGATGCCCGGATGAAAGAACCCTCACACAAGAACTGCAAGAAGGTATTTTGAGTGAATTGGAGAATTGGTTCGAGTATGAGGACAGTGTCGAGAAGGTGCTTATCGGTGTAACTGAAGAGGAACTGGACTGGAGCCAATTCATCGAACTTAAGATTAAGCACGAACAAATGGATGAGTTTGAACATGAAGTGATTGTAGAGGAAATCAACGTAATTCAACTATCCATGTAATATTTTCATAAGAAAGCCCTCAACCAATCAATGGTTGAGGGCTTTCTGCTATATCGAGACGACTGGCTTTTTCTCCTGCTATTTGGTTGTTGCCTGTCTTTATTTCATGAAAATCTTGGCACCGGTCGACGGCGCAACATAAATATTCCGATAGCCTCTGCCCGTTTGAATCGTCGCAATATACGCTTGCGGATAGCCCAGTATCTCATATTCTAACCCTCCAAACTTTGCCGGCGTCAAACTCCAGTCGCTGTTCTTCGCAACCGGCGCCACGTCCAGCCGGTAAGTCTTCCATGTCTTCGCCGTTTCCGGCAATAACACATATTCCTTCATGGCGATTTGCCGTTCCGGAATCGTTTCGGCGGCTCTTTTCGCTTCTCCCAGTTTGATGACCTGGCCGATCCGCAAAGCCCGGCTGTCGACGCCCGGATTCGCCGCCTCCAGATCCGCCACCGAGATGCCGTCCATATTGTTCGCGATGTTCCAGAACGTGTCGCCTTCCTGAATTGTGTAGGTGACAGGCACCGGTTTTACCAGGGCGTGCTGGTTCAGGAACTTGAAAGCTCCTTGATAATCAAACACGCAGCACGCTTTCCAGCTGTAGCCCGGCATCTCGTGGTGCGATTTGTCTTCACGGCCGATGCCGTCCGCCACCAACGCCGCCTGCAATTCATCAATTGTCTCTTTGACAAAATCCTGCATGCGTTCATTGCGATAATCACCCGCAACGCAAATGCCCAGCGAATAATCATTGGCGTTGCCGACGTGATAGGTGCGCCGGTCAAAATCATGCGCCCACACAATCCGCGCCCGTTTGCCGCGCGCCGTCTGGATCACGTTTTTCGGTTCGATGACGATCGCATACGCTACTCCCGGCCAGCCATTTGCTTCTATATGATAGGATGCAAAACTCGCGGCGTCCGATCCGGGCAAATGCGACAGCGTCAGTGAATGATGCCAGACGCGGGTGGTAATCTTTTTACTCCGCGCTCCGTAACTCTGTTGTTTCGGAAGACGGGTACGCATATCCACAACATTCGGCAATGCTAAAAAGTTCTTCATGACTAACCCCCTGGTTTTTATAAGTTGAATTAATGAACCATAGTAGTCGATATTCCGCAAAACAGCTCCGCTTGCCTGGGGGCTTGCGCTAAGCTAACTCGAGCTCGTTTTACTTCGCCCGAGTGGATCTTAGCACTTCGCTTGGACCCCTGGGCGTCTGCGCTGTTTTGCTCCAT
>CAZGMW010000341.1:0-2498 GCA_964526895.1 uncultured Planococcus sp.
TTTGCTGATGGCCATCACCATCGCTACATAAGCACCTGTTATGGACGCTGTACGGGTTCCGCCATCCGCTTGGATGACATCACAATCAAGCCACAAAGTCCGCTCACCCAGTTTCTCCAAATCGACAACAGCCCGCAATGCGCGACCGATCAGCCTTTGGATTTCCATGGTCCGGCCACCGATTTTACCGGCAGAAGCTTCCCGGCGATTGCGGCTGCCAGTAGCACGCGGCAACATGGAATACTCCGCTGTGATCCAGCCTTTCCCCTGTCCACGCAGAAAACCTGGAACTTTTTCTTCTATTGTCGCTGTGCAAATCACTTTTGTCTGCCCGACCGTGATCAATACCGATCCCTCCGGATGGATCAAATAGTCTGTCTGCATATCGACCGGACGCAATTCGTCTGTTCTTCTTTCATCTGCTCTTGTCATGGATATCCTCCTCTTATTTACTCGATTAGCGTACCATATTTTAAGGGGACCGACAAAAACCTGACAGCGGCGCCGTCAGGTTTAAGGAAATTTTATGGAATGAATAACCGGTTTTTCGATTCCCAGCCATTTATTGATGATTGTGCTGAAAATCACTGTTGATCCGGAAGTATAAAATTCATGGACCGGGGTTCTGTTTTGCTTCGCCAGCTTATTTTGAAAGCGCAGATGATTTTCTACGTCTTTTGCTGTCTCAGATGCAGATGACAAAACTGTTACCGCAGGACCAAGCTTTTCCTGGATGAATTCCTGCAGAAGCGGATAATGCGTGCAGCCCAGTATCGCTGTATCAAAATGCTTGCCTTCCAATTGGCCCAGCGTTTCCCAAACCATTCTTCTGGCAAATTCACCTTCATACTCATCACTTTCGACGAGCGGCACAAACTTCGGACACGCCAGCTGAACTACGTGGCATGAAGACATCAAAGACATTAACGCGTTTTCATAGGCCCCGCTTTTCACCGTGCCCAGTGTACCCAGGACAGCAATTTCTTTGGTGATTGAAACTTTCATCGCTGCCCGGGCTCCGGGGTAAATGACTCCGACCACCGGAATAGGCAATTTTTTTTGCAGAGAATCCAGGGCTGCCGCAGTCGCAGTATTACAGGCAATCACAAGCAGTTTAACCCCTTTTTCAACCAGCGCACTTGCCATCTGCCAGGTATATTTCCTGACTTCCGCTTGTGGCCGAGGGCCGTATGGACACCTGGCATTATCACCGATATAAAGTACTTTTTCATGCGGCAGAAGGCGCATGATTTCTTTCGCCACAGTCAAACCTCCGACTCCTGAGTCGATTACTCCGATTGGCGCTTTCGCTAGCATCATTCCGCCCCTATTTCATGTTCGTGTGCAATTTTTCCAATAAAAATGAAAACTGCTCCACTTCTTCTTCGCTGAATTCAGTCAAAACATTTTGAAGATAATCCTGGCGCTTTTCGATCACTTCTTCTATGATCCGTTCGCCTTCTTTCAACAATTTGATGCGGACAACCCGGCGGTCCTGTTCTTCACGGATTCTTACAACCAATTCGTTCTTCTCCATACGATCCACCAGATCCGTCGTTGTGCTGAAAGCCAGATACATCTTATTCGACAAATCGCCGATCGTCATATCGCCATGTTCAAAAAGCCATTGCAATGCAATGAATTGAGGCGGTGTAATCGTATAGGAATTGAGGATTTCCCGCCCCTTCTGCTTGATGATTCCGGAAATATAGCGCAGTTCCTTTTCCATGAACGCCACGCGTTCGTTGTCATGGTTTATGTCTTTAGTATTTTCATTCATAATAAATGCTCACTCCTTGAATACAACTATTACTTTCTATACTGAAGGTTTTTTTCACAATTAGCAAGAACCGTCTTATTTTTCAGAGGAAGCCAATTGTTTGGAGCCGAAAAGCTCTTTTTCTTCGGCGGTCCAAGGATGCCCCTTACCCGTGGCTTTTGATATCTGGACCATTGCGCCTCTCCCGGTAAAACAAGTTTCTCCCTTGGCGTTTACAACCCAGTAATGGACATCAATAGAAGACCTGCCGATCGATGCGATTTTTACATAAACATCGAGCATTTCATCAAAATAGACCTGTTGCGTATAGTCGACCTGCATATCAGCGATAACAGGGAATAGATCTCCGTCCCCCTTCAGCCAGCGTTGCATCAAGCCCAATTCTTTCATGTATTCAATACGCGCAAATTCAAAATATGCGATTGGCACCGTGTTATTGACGTGGCCAAACATATCCGTTTCGGAAAAGCGGACCTGCACCTGTGCAGAGAAGTTGAATTCCTGTTTCCACTGTTCAAAATCTGTAATGTAATTAGCTTTCATCTTTTTGCCTCCATTAAGTTTCCCTTTTACTATTTTATCAGTATAACAAAAACTGTTCTTTAGAGCTTTTCGTATCACCTTGTAAATGTTTTATTCTGATAAATTTTTGATGTTCAGTTTGCGAAATAAAAAACCTCCACCGAAGTGGAGGTTTTCTGTTTAAGATCAAACTGCA
>CAZGMW010000342.1:0-2494 GCA_964526895.1 uncultured Planococcus sp.
CCTTAAAGTCGAATTTTGGATGGTGATGGGGATTCAATGAAAAAGGATTTTTTGTTTTCAATAATATCCCGGTCACGGATGAAGGCCGTCCGATTTTTGAACACCGTTTCAAGAATCGTGCAGGAGCAATTGAAAATGAACCGGGTTATGTGGCATTCCGTGTGCTGCGGCCTTTGGATTCCGATACGTATGTCGTTTTGACCGAATGGGAATCTCCTGCTTTCTTTGAGAAATGGAAAGAATCTCAGGCGTTTTCAAAAGCGCATTCCAAATCGGAAGAAGCACCAGCGTCAAAACCGGTTAATATATTTTCCGGATCGTCTTATGTAACGACTTATAAAGCAAAGCCAGAAGATGAATAAGTAACAGGCTCTGCCTCCAGCAGAGCCTATTTCATATTATGGACAGGAGGAAATTTAATTGGTTTTCGTTTATTTCTTACTAGCTGGCATTGTGACTGTCTATGCATCGATTAAATTGTCCGAATATGCGGATGTCATCAGTGAAAAAACCGCGATGGGCGGCATGATGGTCGGTACATTGCTGCTGGCAGGTGCCACTTCCCTGCCTGAAGTCTCCACCAGTTTCTCGGCAGCCGCCATCGGCAACGCCGATATTGCTGTGGGCAATATGATTGGTTCCAACCTTTTTAATCTATTCATATTAGCGGCTTTCGATTTTCTGCTGCGTAAACGCCGCATCTTAGACCGGGCTTCACGCAATAATATTTACACTGCGTTATTAGGCATCCTCTTGACCATACTCGTTATGTTGGCTCTGTGGTTAAGAATCGATATACAGATTCTTGGGGTCGGTCTCGACGCTTTGATTATCGCAGTCACTTATATCATCGGTATGGTACTCATCAATAAATTGCCGTCACTGGATCCTGTGGCTGAAATTGAAGATGAAGAAGAACCCGACAACCCGAGCGCGACTCTTTCACCAAAAGGCGCAATCATACGCTTCATCATCGCGGCTCTTGTCATTTTGGGTGCCGGAACTGCTTTATCAATCACAGGTGACCAGATTGCCATCATTACAGGCATCGGTTCCAGTTTTATCGGCAGTTTCCTTATAGCAGCCGCAACTTCCCTGCCGGAAGCGATTGCTGTATTCGTTGCATTACGCCTTAATAATGTCAATATGGCTGTCGGTGCGATTCTTGGATCGAACATATTCAATATGATCATTCTTGCTCTATCCGATCCTGTTTACC
This sequence comes from uncultured Planococcus sp., assembly GCA_964526895.1. GTDB lineage: Bacteria > Bacillota > Bacilli > Bacillales_A > Planococcaceae > Planococcus. The sequence continues at coordinate 1,220 of CAZGMW010000342.1, forward strand.
GAGACGGCAATTTGATTGCCGCTGCAACGCCAGGAGCGACGATGATCATCGCCACCGGCGTGTTGGTCATGTCATTACTGGCATTGTATGCTCTGGTCAGAAGAAACAGTGCAACCGTCATGACTTATGCATTGCCTTCAGTCATCATTGTGATCGTCTATTTTGTTGCATCATATATGAACTTTACTTATTAAGAGCAAAGCGGAAGTGCCAGTCACTGAAGTTTGGACACTTGAAGAGAGCGAACTCCGCTCTCTTTTTTTCTTATTCTATTTTTATGTTACTATTTACTGAATAATACATATTTTCGAGGAGGGGTTTAATTGGTGATTGAAAAATTATATGCAGAGCTGGATACCGCTTATCCGGAAATGGTGGACATCCGCCGGCATCTGCATATGCATCCGGAGGTTTCCTTCAATGAAACAAAAACCGCTCATTATATCCGGCATTATTATAAACAATTAGGCATCGATGTTCGGCATAATGTCGGAGGAAACGGCGTCGTAGCTACTGTGCGAGGTGCGAAACCAGGAAAAACAATTGCGTTGCGCGCCGATTTCGATGCACTTCCGATCCAGGACCAAAAAGACGTTCCTTATAAATCCCAAACTGCGAATGTCATGCATGCCTGCGGACATGATGGCCACACCGCCACTCTTCTTGTATTGGGCAAAATTCTTCACAGTCTGCGCAGCGAGCTTGAAGGAACTTATGTCCTGATTCACCAGCATGCCGAAGAATTGGTTCCAGGTGGTGCAATGGCGATGATCAAAGACGGCGCCCTTGACGGTGTAGATCAAATTTTCGGCACCCATCTATGGTCGATGACGCCTTTCGGACAAATCGACTACCGCGTAGGTCCGATTATCGCTGCAGCCGACAGCTTCACTCTGAAAATCCAGGGACGCGGCGGACACGGTGCCATGCCGCATAATACAAGAGACGCCATCGTGCTCGGTTCCCAAATCGTCATGAACCTTCAGCAACTGGTATCACGGCGAGTCGACCCATTGGAGTCAGCTGTTTTATCAGTTGGTTCATTTGTTGCCGAGAATCCTTTCAACATCATTGCAGATCAAGCTGTTCTCAAAGGAACAATCCGCACATTCAATGAAGAGATAAGAAATCTAATGGAAACAGAGATGGAACGAATCATTCAGGGAAATTGCCTGGCAGCAGGCTGCACCTACGAGTTTACTTATAATCGCGGCTATTCCCCTCTCGTCAATCACGAAAAGGAAACGATGTATTTAAAAGAAATCGCTGAAGGGG
>CAZGMW010000343.1:0-2471 GCA_964526895.1 uncultured Planococcus sp.
TGATTTTTGGAATCGCCGGCTATTTTGCATTCCAAACATCCGGTTCGAATATGGCGGAAGGATTTTTCAGCGTCATGGGATTCTCTGAAATCAAAGTGAGCACATTCCTGTTCGCCATTCTTTTCTTTCTGCTGGGTTATTTCCTCTATGCAGTCCTTGCGGCATTGCTCGGATCGCTTGTCAGCCGGACGGAAGATGTCCAGCAATTGATGCTGCCAATGATGTTCTTGATCATTATCTCATCGTTCATTGCATTTTCGGGAATCGGTATGCCGGAAGCAAGTTATGTCACCATCTCATCGTTCATTCCATTCTTTGCACCGCTAGTGATGTTCCTGCGCGTCGGAATGCTCGATATACCGCTTTGGGAACCGTTGCTGTCGATCGCGATCATGCTTGCGACAATCGGCATCCTTGGCTGGTTTGGCGCACGCGTTTACCGCGGTGGCGTATTGATGTATGGTTCTTCGCAATCACTGAAAGATATCGGCAAGGCAATCCGACTTGGCAATAAAAAATAGTGAAATAGATAACAAAAGCTGTTTGCGGAGAGTTTTCCGCAAACAGTTTTTTTTATGGAGTTGGCATGGTAAAATTAGAACAAATATTCGCTTTTGGAAAAGAGGGGAAAGAATGGCGCCAATCCGTTTTATACATACCGCAGATCTGCATTTAGGCAGTCCGTTCACCGGCATCTCAGGTCTGGAATCAGCCCAGCGTAAAATGTTTGCTGACACCGTCTATCAGGCTTTTGGTGCATTGATAGACTACGCAGTCAAAGAAAAGCCTGATTTTATATTGATAGCCGGCGATATCTATGACGGTGAAGACAGGACACTCCGCGCTCAATACAAATTCCAAAAAGGGATGGAACGCCTTCATCTTGCCGGAATTCCTGTTATCATCAGCCATGGCAACCATGACCATTTAGGCGGCGGATGGACACGATTTGAATTGCCTGAAAATGTCCATATTTTTGATGACAAAGTCGGCAGCCACAGTTTTACAGTTTCAGGTAACAAGGTTACCATAACGGGATTCAGTTACGGTGAACGGCATGTAAAGACCGCCAAAATCCTTGAATTCCCTCAGGCAGACGAATCGGCAGTCTACCATATCGGCATGCTTCATGGCAGTATGGATGGTGATTCCAGTCATGCGGTTTATGCGCCATTTAAAAAAGAACAGCTGCTCAGCAAAAATTATCATTATTGGGCACTTGGCCATATCCACATTCGCCAAATTCTCCACAATGATCCATATATCGTCTATCCGGGCAATATACAGGGAAGACACCGGAAAGAAAAGGGAGCGAAAGGATTTTACGATGTGCGCCTGGAGAATGCTGAGACCAGTATGGAATTTATTCAGACATCAGCTGTTTGTTTTGATTCGCTCGAGGTGTCCTGCAAAGGGATCATCCATATGAATGAATTGATTGATGCCTGTACGGAAGCGGTGGAAAAATATATAGCAGAAAAAAATTCCGTCATGGCTGTTCTTCATTTCAAGAATCTGGATGAACATTCAATTGAGCTTGTGGAAGGCGTACCTGAGGAAGCTCTCCTGGAAGCGATACAGGAGGCGATCGAGGCGAAAGGTATGGAAGCTTGGGTCTCCAGAATCGAAGTGGACGATGTCTACAATGAAACCAGTATCTCAGCCATTGGAGAAAAAATTTCAGCGACAATGGCAGAATGGGATCGAACCGAGTGGAAGCGGGTGCTGAAAGATCTTTACCAGCATCCAAAAGCAAGCAGATATCTGGCACAATTGACAGAAGAATTTACAGAAGAGATAGCGGCCGAGGCAGTGCCGAAAATCCATAAAGCCATGAGGGCAGGTGAATGAAAGGATGAAGATCGAAAAAATAATGATTTACGGCTTCGGAAAGCACGAAAATTTAACACTGGATATCAATGAAGAATTAGCAGTCTTCTATGGCAATAACGAAGCGGGTAAAACAACGATCCAACAGTTTATCATCCAAGTATTGTTTGGGTTTCCATCACGCAACCAGGCTGGTAATCGATATGAACCGAAAGCGGGCGGGAGATACGGTGGCCAGCTCCATTTGAACGATGCACAGTTCGGGACAGTGATAGTCGAACGGATAAAAGGCAAGGCTGCGGGAGATGTGACTGTTTATTTCGAAGATGGCTCTCGGGGAGCGGATACGGAATTGAAAAAAATTCTGCGTGATTACGACCGGGCTTCATTCGAAGCGATTTTTTCGTTTTCCATCCATGAACTGCAGGGGTTGGATAAAATGACTGAAGAGCAATTGAGCCGCACTTTGCTCGCTTCAGGCACTACAGGAGTCGATGCCATCACAAAGATGGAAGCGGAACTGGAAAAGGATATGGGCAATTTATTCAAAAAAGGGGGCCGTAATCCGCAGCTGAACCTTCTGATTGAACAGCTTCGAAACGATGAACTTGAATTGAAAGAGCATCGGGAACAGGCGGATC
>CAZGMW010000344.1:0-2461 GCA_964526895.1 uncultured Planococcus sp.
TTATCGTTGAGTTCCCGGCGTAACAGAACATCACCATCCGAAGAATCAATACCCAACTCATCCATTTTACGGAAAACCGGATGTTGTGGATTTTCTATTGAAAAAAGACCCTCTATTTCGGCTTTGCTGGCTCCATGCCGGATGAATTCCTGGCTTCCCCTGCCACCCGCCAAAAGGTTGACTGCATCGATGATTATCGATTTCCCTGCCCCCGTTTCGCCTGTCAAGACGGTAAGCCCTTCGGTAAAACTGACGGTCAAATTATCTATTATAGCAAAATTTCGTATATCCAATTCACGAAGCATCCCATTTCACCTCTTTATCAAAGCATTTCGATCAATCGCTGTTTTAATATATCCCTGTGTTCAGTATCCCTGCAGATGATCAGACAGGTATCATCACCGCAAATTGTGCCCAGTATTTCAGGCCAGTCCAAATGGTCGATTAATGATCCGATTGCATGTGCATTGCCGGGCAAAGTTTTCATGATCAGAAAATGGCTGGCGCCGTCAATGCTTACAAACGCATCTGTAAGGGCACGATGCAATTTCTGCATGGGATTAAAGCGCTGATCAGCCGGCAGGCTGTATTTATATCGTCCGTCCTGTAAAGGAACTTTTACTAAATGTAATTCTTTGATATCCCTTGAAACGGTTGCTTGCGTTACTTCATATCCTCCAGCTTTCAATATATCCACCAATTCATCCTGAGTTTCAATCTCACGATTCGATATGAGATCACGGATCTTGATATGGCGTTGTCCTTTATTCATAATGCGCCCCCTGAATGAATAATTATTCTAATTCATTTATATCGTAACCTTAAATGTCTTTAAAAACAAGAAAACACATGCCCGAGGGGAATGTGTTTTCTTGTTATAAATTTTCATGCGCTGACTTGACTGTCTCGTCGACAGCCGATTCGGAAATCGGTTCAATCTCTTCAACTCCGAGAGCAGATTGCAGATGGAATAGAAACTCAATATTACCTTCTCCACCGGTTATAGGAGAAAATGACATGTTTCTGATGTGAAACCCGGACCCTACTGCAAATTGTCCGACTTTCAGCAAAACATCCCTGTGAATTTTGGCATCACGAATGATGCCTTTTTTCCCAACATTTTCTCTGCCAGCTTCGAATTGAGGTTTTACAAGAGCTATGACATCACCGCCAGGCATTAAAATCGTCTTCAAAACAGGCAGTATAATTTTAAGTGAAATGAAAGAAACATCTATGGTAGAAAACTCAGGAAGTCCTGCAGTGAAATCCTCAGGCTTGGAATGTCGGAAATTTGTACGTTCCATAACCGTCACTCGTTCATCCTGTCTGATTTTCCAAGCCAACTGATTGTAACCGACATCCAGTGCATAGCAATGCGATGCACCATTTTGAAGTGCACAGTCCGTAAATCCACCGGTCGAGGAACCGATATCAAGCATCAGTTTGCCGTCAACGGATAAATCGAATTCAACCAGGGCTTTTTCGAGTTTCAAGCCGCCCCGGCTGACATATTTTAAATCATTGCCTTTCATCTGCAATGGAGCATCCGAAGAAATTTTCTCTCCGGGTTTGTTCATCCGTTCAGAACCGGAATAGATGATGCCAGCCATAATTGCGCGTTTCGCTTTTTCACGAGTTTCGCAAATTCCCTGCTCTACGAGGAGAACATCTACCCGTTCTTTTTTGATTTTATTCATAGAGCTTTAGAGCCTGCCTCTGATTTTTTCGGAATCAGGTTTTTCACGGTACTGACTATTTGATCACTGTTTAAATGGATTTCGTCCATCAATTCAGCAACGTCACCATGCTCGATGAACTGATCCGGAATGCCCATGCGGTCGATAACAGCGTCATGATAGCCATTATCATGAGCAAATTCAAGCACAGCACTGCCGAAGCCTCCTTGCAGGATTGCTTCTTCAAGTGTAAGAACCGGGATAACGCGCTTAAAGATCGCGTGGAGCATGTTTTCATCCATCGGTTTAATGAAGCGTGCATTTACCACTTCAGCATTAATCCCTTTTTCCGCCAGTTTTTCAGCAGCATCCATAGCCATTGGAATCGTTGTTCCGAATGTCAGGATCACTGCATCAGCACCTTTCTTCAAAACTTCCCAGCTGCCGATCGGCAATGCTTCCAATTGATCATCCATGGTTACGCCAAGCCCATTGCCACGTGGATAACGCAATGCAATCGGTCCACCATTGTAGTCAATTGCTGTCTTGACCATATGCTGTCCTTCGTTTTCGTCTTTTGGCATCATGACGACCATATTCGGCAAGTTGCGGAGGAAAGCGACATCAAAAACTCCCTGATGCGTTTCACCGTCAGCTCCGACAAGGCCAGAGCGGTCAATTCCAATAAAGACATTCAAATTCTGGCGGCATATATCATGCACTACCTGATCATAAGCACGTTGAAGAAAAGTCGAATAAATCGCAAGGAACGGTTTCATGTCCTG
>CAZGMW010000345.1:0-2459 GCA_964526895.1 uncultured Planococcus sp.
GGGATCTCGCGCATATGCCTGGTGTGGATCGGGTCCATAGCGTTTGCCGTTCTTGTTGGAAAAGGCCGATTTCGACAAATAGTCGTCGGCCATTGTCGTATTTGAAACTTTCAGCCGGTGATGATTTAACACGGAAGTCAACGTAGTAATCTCACAGCCATTTGGCAGATCGGGATGCTGCATCACAAGCGGCACATTGATATGAATTGTTTGCCGCTCTACATACGTCTCAATGACAAACGGTACAGCGTCGGACTGATGAATATACGACTCCTCCGCGGCAACTTTGACGACACCGGAGTTTTCATCGGCACCTACGATTCTGAGCCGGTATTCTTTTCCGTCCACCAAAGCGTCGGCTGTCATTTTACCGGCTTCATCGGATGCAGTGACGCTGACCAATGTACTGGTGCCGGTATCGATGATATACATCAGGTAATTATCCAGCGGCTGTGCATTTCTGGAATTCATCAGTAAAAAATCCCGCGCGGAGGCACTCTGCTGCGAAGGCTCCAGCACAAATCCATCGGCCATAATTTTTTTGAAGGACGTACCCAATGACGAAGGGCTGAATCCGATAATGAAAAAGGAAAACGCAAACAACAACAAGAACCTCGAAAGTTTATGAGATGTTTTCAAGTTAACAGCTCCAATAATGTATAGGTAAAATATTATACCTGAATTTTTCTTCGGTTTATTATCCAGATCAACAACAAAATGATAAGAATCAGGATGGCTAAACTGTACTGGTAACTGGCTGGAATGGTATGGACCAGGCCATACACGACCGCCACTTCAATAAAGACGGCAGGGATTTTTCCAATCGTGCTCGCCACCATGAATAATGGACCGGAAATCGGCGTCAAAGAAGCGCCTGCGGTCACCAATCCAGACGGAACAAAAGGAATCAGGCGCAGCAGAATGATTGTCCAAAACACCTGGCGGACCGAAGTCTTCTGAATACGTCTCCAGAAACGATGTTGCAGCCAAGCCGGATTCATCTTTGTAAAGCCATAACGGTAAAGGTAAAATCCTGCAATCGCACCGAAAATTTCTCCGGACAGCGAAAGTGCGGTACCGAGCGCGATGCCGAACGAACTTACATTGATGGCAGTCACCAGGAAACTGGGGAAAAAGCCTATCGCACCAACGCCCAAATTCAGAAGCAACAAAAGCACAAAATCAATGATTGGGAATTGAGTAAGAATAGGATCCACCTCCTGCGCTGTAAGTTAGGAACGCTTGATTGACCTAATTATACATTGGAATAAACGGGACGGCTGTATATTTGAGAAATACTTTTTAAGCTTTTTTCTGGCGCATGAAACTTTTCTTTGGAGCGACCATAAGCGCAAAAATGAGGACGAAAATTTATTGTCTTAGTTGATAGAATGAAAGGAGAAGAATTGCCGGTAATTGGTTACAATGAACATAAGAATGACATAAGAAAATTCGGTGAAGGGAGTGGAGTAGATGGCCGCTGAAACAGATTTCACTTTTGAAGAGATGTGGGAGAAAATCATGGCCTGCGACCGCAAATACGACGGTCTGTTTTACACGGCAGTGAAAACGACGAAGATTTACTGCAGGCCATCGTGCCGGTCCAGAAAACCGAAAAAAGTGAATGTGGAATTTTACACAACGATTCAGGAAGCGGAGAGCCGGGGATTCCGGGCGTGCAAAAGGTGTCAGCCGGAAACGGAACACTCTCCTAACGTGGAAGTTGTGCAAGAGGTGATCGCCTTACTGTTGGCTAATCACAAACACAAATTAAATCTTGTTGAAATAGCTGCACATGCAGGCTTGAGTCCATCTTATCTGGACCGCGTTTTTAAGAAAGAGACAGGTGAAACACCCCGGTCGTTTCTGGAGAAAATCCGTGTTGATAAAGCGGCGCATTTACTGAAGCATACCGCAAATACGAATCTGGAGATATGCTATGAGGCAGGTTTTCAAAGCACATCGCATTTTTACAAAGCGTTCCGCCGTTCCAAAAAACTTTCGCCAAGCGATTACCGAAAAATGACGAAGGAGCTGGGAAATGATTCCGAAACCAAACAGCAGTTACGTGAGGGTTCCCACGCCCGTTGAGTTTCGTTTTGAGGAATGTCTGGTATTCCTCAATCGATCGGGCCAGGAAAATCTCCACCGAATACAAAAAGATCAAATTATAAAGCTGATTGATCATCAGGAAGAATTGATTTTAATTGGCATTACGCATGCAGATCGCCATTTGCAAATCGAATTCCTGAACGGTAAACCTTCAGAAGAAGGACAGCGGGCAGCCGCTGATTACGTGTGGGATTGGTTTGATTTGAAGACGGATTTAACCCCTTTTTACGAAATGGCAGCGGGAGATGAAATTTTACAGCCGATCGTTAAGCGTCATTATGGATTGAGGGTGATGGGCTTTCCCGATTTATTTGAAGCGATGGCATGGGCAATCACCGGCCAGCAGA
>CAZGMW010000346.1:0-2444 GCA_964526895.1 uncultured Planococcus sp.
GTGGTAGTTGAAGGTGAGTGGCTCATCTGGACCGGAGCTGCAGAAGCAGATATGGGGGATGCTTCTGAACTGAACATATTAAACCTCAGCAACGATGAAACCGTAACGATTTCAGATTTGAATGCAATGTCGCCTGTTATTGATGGCGACCAATTGAGTTATCTTTCTTTTGGCGGCGGCGGCCCTTCTTACAAGCTGCTGGACCTGGACACGTTAGAAGAGACAGCTTTGTACCAATCGACAGAAGGGGCGGACAGTATGCAGGCGTTTAATGATGGGGTGATTGTGGTACCGGAACGCCGCGAAGCCATAGGAATCACTGAGCTATTGGTCTACGATGCAAAAGATGGAGCTTTAGTGGAAGAATATAAACTTCCTTCAAAATCAGTAGCCAATATCCAACTGGATAACAATAAAATCTTTGCCCAGTTAATAGATGATGATTTCACAGCAAAATTAATTGTCATTGATTTGGAAACAGGACTAATGTCAGAAATTGATGCGCCTGAATTCAGTGCATATGCAGTGCATGGAGATTATGTGGCACTCAGTGTTCCAGAAGAAGGGGCAGAAACAGTTAAGCTTTACAAACGGGAAGACGATTCACTTTCCCTATTGCCGGCGCTGGATAATATCGAAGAACGTCTAGTGAAACCGCGCTTCACAGATGAAGGAACTCTTGTCGTCGATGGCGAAGGAGAACAGCGGGTGATATATTTACTGAAAGTGGCAGATTGAAACGGAACTGGCTGCTATGTATCCATCGAAATGGCTGGAACAGGAAGAAAAATGATTCCGCTATGGTTAATATTGTGCTCTTGGGATAAGCTTTTCCTGAGAGTGTTTTTTATTTGCCTGCATTTATAATCTCGGGGGAGTGGGAGAAGATGTTGTCGATTTTCAGAAAGAAATGTGCTGTATGCAAAAAGAAGGCTGCACAGCCGCGGAAGTATTTCAATGAAGTGAATAAGGCGATTATTGTTATGAAAAATGTGTGTTATACGCAGAGAGACGAGCTTTCCGTAAGCGGACGGCATGAATAGGAGGTAACAATAATGAACGAACTACCAAATTGTCCGAAATGTAATTCCGAATATGTCTACGAAGACGGCAGCCAGCTCGTGTGCCCCGAATGCGCACATGAATGGACGCCGGGAGCGGAAACTGAATCAGCTGAAGAAGTGAAAGTCGTAAAAGACGCCAATGGCAATGTTCTGCAGGATGGTGATTCCGTTACGGTCATCAAGGATTTGAAAGTGAAAGGCAGTTCGTCCGTCTTGAAGCAGGGCACGAAAGTGAAAAGCATCCGCCTGGTCGACGGCGATCACGATATCGACTGCAAGATTGACGGTTTCGGACCGATGAAGCTGAAATCGGAGTTTGTAAAGAAGGGATAGACGGAAAGGCTGGAGAAAATCCAGCCTTTTTTAATTGTTTTTCTATCAGCAAAAAGCGCTTAAGGAAGCCTCCTTAAGCGCAGTTAGAGAAATAATTATTTTTGCACGAGCATTTGATAATGGATGAAGTCAAAAAAATGGGCGTTATCAAGCATTCCAGCGTCTGCGATTTCCTTGCTTTGCTTGAGGACTTTATCCGCCAGTTCGGCTTCACCCAGTGATGAAAAATAAGCGTGCAAATAATAATAGACAGCCAGGGACTCGTAGCCCACCGTCGTTTTCAGCGTCTGCCGGTCGTAGCGGCCGTAGAGTTTCTGCTCCCGGTTCCACTCTTCCTTTAGCCATTCCGCGAATTGTTCGGAATACTGGCCACTTTTTTCACGATTCAGCGCAATAAGCAATTGGTCGATCATGTGCACTTCCTTGCTGCTGACGTGCTGTTCGGCCGCGGTGTCGTAGTATTCAGGAAAAAACACTTCGCCTGTATCGGCCTTATCCAGCAACCCGTAAGATTCGGACGTAATCGCTCCATTGTAATCCAGATAACTCAACGTCAGCCGCTCGGCAGGCAACTCAAGCGACCAGTCATAGAAATCCACTGTTAAACGATCTTGGAGCTGAACAGCAGTAACAGTTTCTGAAAGTTTGTCGGCAAGATTTCTGTATTCTTCATTGCCAAAAATGTCACTTGCTTGCTCCAATGCTTTGATGATGCGGATATCATCAATCAGCGCATTCGTCGTGGCGTTTTCATTCAGGCGCCAGCGGATAAAGGAATGGCCGTTTTCCTGGGCGACAAAGTGGTTCTTCAGGAGTTCGAACTGCTCGGAAAAGTTCTCTTCATCTTCAATGAGCGTTAAATATTCCATATATAAGCCGATTGTTTCGGATAAGTATTCGGAATCCGGATCTGTCGGGTAGGCATGAATCAGTCCGTCGGCATTCGTATAATTTTTCTCGACCTGTTCTTGAACGGACTCCATTGTTCCACAACCACCCATCATCAATAAAACCAGAAGCAGCATAATGAACTTCATTTTCATCAGC
>CAZGMW010000347.1:0-2439 GCA_964526895.1 uncultured Planococcus sp.
CGATAAGCACTAAAAAAACAAGTTATTGCACTGGTGATTCCTGTTCTTCGGATTGAGTCAGGCAAGTTTATTGACTGTATCCATAAAATTAATTAGAATTAGGAAGTCTTTAATTTGAGATAAATATAACTGAGAAATAAAGGAGATAATTTTTATGAACGTTTTAGTAGTAAAAGCCAATAACCGTCCAGCTTCAGAGGGCGTTTCAAGTAAAATGTACGATGTATTTATGGATAGCCTAGGAAGTGACACGAACGTTAAAACGTTCGATGTCTTTAAAGAAGATATGCCGTATTTCGGTCAGGATTTCTTCGATGCGATGCAGAAATCTGCTCAAGCGGAAGAATTGAATGAACTTGAACAACGCATTTTGACAGCTGCCAACAAAGCGATGGATGCTTTTCTTGACGCTGATGTTGTCGTGTTCGCATTTCCATTATGGAATAAGACGATTCCTGCACCATTGCAAACATTCATCGATTATATCTACCGCGCTGGAGTGACATTCAAATACACGGAAGAAGGCCCGCAAGGACTTGTTCCTGAAAAGAAAGTCATCATCCTGAACGCACGCGGAGGCGTTTACTCGACTCCGGAAATGGCGCCAAGTGAAATGAGTGTCAACTATGTCCGCATGATCATGAACTTCTTCGGCATCGAAGACATTGAAGAAGTGATTATCGAAGGACACAATATGTATCCTGACAAAGCGCAGGAAATCATTGAAGACGGTATGAAACGTGTAGAAGAAGCGGCACAGTCGCTTGAAAAAGTAAGAGTATAATAGTTTTGCCTTCAACCCGGAAAAGCTTTTGCGCTTCCGGGTTTTTCTTTTTGCTTATTTTTCGGATGGAAGGGTACATAGTAATTAAATGACAATAATAGGAGGTATCATGCGACGATGAAAAATGAAAATACAAACATTCCAGAATCGAAAGAGTCCTATTGGCGCGAATTTAAAGATGTCCCGGATTATCCGCAGCTGCAAAAGAATGAGTCCACAGAAGTAGGGGTAGTAGGTGGCGGCATGGCCGGCATCATCAGCGCCTATTTGCTGGCGAAGGCAGGCAAAAAAGTGACTTTGATAGATGCCGGAAAATTGATCGATGGTGTAACCGGCTATACTACAGCGAAAATATCTGCTCAGCACGGCCTATTTTATTTCCCTTTAATCAAGATGTCCGGAGAAGTGGACGCGAAGAGGTATTTCGACGCTAATATGGAAGGCTTGGATTTTATCAAAAACACAGCTGAAGAACTCGGAATCGACTGTGATTTTGAGCATCAGGATGCTTTTGTCTACGCCAATACAGCGGTCGGGGCGAAATTGATCGAACAGGAGGCCGAAGCTTATCAGCAGCTCGGCATTCCAGGAGGTTTGGCGAAAGCGGAAGTGGAACTGCCATTTGATGTAAAAGAAGCGATTGTTATGCGCAGCCAGGCGCAATTCCATCCAGTGAAGTTCCTTGCAGGATTAGTGAAGGAATTTGAAAAACTGGGCGGCACGATCTATGAGAAAACACGGGCCCAAAAGATTCTCAGTAAAAAGAATCCGGTAATTCAAACAGAGAATATGTCTCATCTGTCGTGTGAAAAAGTGATCGTGGCAACCCATTATCCTTTCAACGATTCAGACGGCCTGTATTTCACAAGAATGTCGGTTGAGCGTTCCTATGTCGTCGCCGCCAAAGTGAAAGGCGAAGTTCCGAAGCATATGTATATCAGCACTGATATGCCGAAACGTTCTCTGCGTTATACGACAGGCGCCAATGGCGAGCGGCTGCTGCTCATCGGAGGCGAAGGCCATGGTTCCGGCAAGCATAAAGGCGATACGATGGAGAATTACGAAAAGCTGGCAGAATGGGGAGACGAACATTTCGGCGTGGAAGATGTCCCTTATCGCTGGTCGGCGCAAGATATGACGACACTTGACCAGATTCCGTATATCGGCACAAGCACCGTCGGTTATGAGAATATTCTGGTCGCCACCGGCTTTAATAAATGGGGGATGGCTCATGGCGCTGTTGCGGGTCTGTTGCTGAGTGATCAGATCCTGGAAAAGGAAAACCGCTATGCGTCTCTTTACAATCCGACCCGTACGAAGATGAAAGCTGTCGACATGGCAAGCTTTGCAAAAGATAATGCCTCTGTTGCCAAAGAACTGGTGAAAGGTAAACTGAAAAAACCGGTCAAAACGGCGGATTCCCTGAAAAAAGGGGAAGGAGCAAACGTCAAAACATCGAAAGGTGCGGCAGGCGGCTACCGTGATGAATACGGTCAATTGCATCTGGTCGACACCACCTGCACACACATCGGCTGTGAAACTAAATGGAATGACGCGGAACGGTCATGGGATTGCCCGTGCCACGGTTCACGCTTCTCATATACCGGCGAAGTGCTCGAAGGTCCGGCCGTCAAACCGCTGAAGCGGATGGAAGA
>CAZGMW010000348.1:0-2437 GCA_964526895.1 uncultured Planococcus sp.
AAGGCGGCTTTCGCCTTCAATTGTTTTGTCGCTCTGCAGCATCTGGCGGTAGCCCGATTTTTTCAGAACTTCTTCCACCAATTCAGTGACTGACAGATATTCCTGCATTTCCGTAAAACCCGCGATCATTGTGCGGAATTCAAGAGCCGTTTGTGCAATTTTCGGGGATACCCCCATAAAATCGACTTCCTGCAACGCATCCATAATGGTACGGTCCTGTTCGATGGCAAAACCCGCCATCCGTTCAAAAGAAGTTGCGCCAATGCCGCGCTTCGGTTCGTTGATGATCCGTGCCAGCGACAAATCATCGTCGTTATTGGCGATCAATCGCAGATAAGCGAGAAGGTCTTTGATTTCCTTGCGGTCATAGAACTTTGTTCCGCCTACTATTGTATAGTTCATATTCGATTTCACGAACATTTCCTCCATAATACGCGACTGCGCATTGGTCCGGTAAAGGATCGCAAAATCGGATGTCTTATAGTTATCCTCTTCCATCAATCGTTGGATGCTCTGGACGACGAATTGCGCCTCCTGCCGTTCATCTCCCGCTTTATAAAGCGTGATAGCCGGCCCTTCATCGTTATCGGTGCGCAATTCTTTCGGATAACGGCTCGTGTTCCGCTTGATCACGTCATTTGCAGCCTGCAGAATGCGCTTCGTTGATCGGTAGTTCTGTTCAAGCATGATAACTTTTGCATTCGGATAATCTTTTTCAAATGACAGGATATTGGTGATATCGGCACCACGCCAGCGATAAATCGACTGATCCGAGTCTCCGACCACACAAATATTCTTGAACTTGCTCGCCAATTTCTGGACCAGCTGATACTGGGCGTTGTTCGTATCCTGATATTCATCGACATGTATATACTGAAATTTATTCTGATAAAATTCCAAAACTTCAGGCACTTTATTGAATAAAGTCAGAGTTGTCATAATCAGATCATCAAAATCAAGCGATTGGTTTTTTTGCAGCCTTTTCTCATAGCCCGCATAAACTTCCGCAATCGTTTTCTCATAAGGGTTATGCGGATTTGCATTGCCCATAAATTCATCGGCCGTAATGCATTCGTTTTTCGCCGAAGAAATAGCGTTCAAAATTGTCCTCGGTTCATATTTCTTTGGATCAAGGTTCTGCTGTTTCAATACATTCTTGATCACTGACAATTGGTCCGTCGTATCAAGAATAGAAAAATTTCTTGAAAAGCCTAATTTATCGATATCACGCCGAAGTATTCTTACACACATCGAGTGAAACGTGGAAACCCACATGCGTTCTCCTGTTCCATGGCCAAGCAGGCCGTCTATCCGGTTGCGCATTTCGCGCGCAGCTTTATTTGTAAATGTGATTGCCAGGATATTGGATGGATAAACTTGTTTTTCCAGTACCAGATACGCAATCCGGTGCGTCAGGACGCGTGTTTTTCCTGAACCGGCACCAGCCATAATCAGCAATGGTCCATCAGTCGCTTTGACCGCTTCTTCCTGTTCCGGATTCATTCCTTTGAGCAGATTCTTCGTAATTAATTCCATTGTGCACCACCTCGAACGTTTGTTCTTATTATAACGATTGATCTATAGTTTCCGCAACCGCATTGACGGTTCTAATCGCTTTTTCAATATCTGTGTAAATGACATTCCCTACAACGACAGTATCTGCAAGCTTGGCCATTTCCCGTGCTTTCTCTACTGAGTCGATGCCCCCTCCATAAAAAAGGCGGGTATCGGATAAATGCCCTTTTACCTTTTCCACCAATTCAGGATTGCCGTACATACCGCTGTATTCCATATAAAAAATCGGCAATTTGAAAAAATGCTCTGCCAGTCGGGCATACGCCACAACATCTTCCGTATCTAGCAGACTGTCAGCATCCGTAAGCAGAGCCGCTTTGCAGTCAGGATTCAAAATGCAATAGCCTTCGGGTATCAGCTCTTCCCAATCCATCAGATCTCCATATTCACGGATCGCTTCTTGATGGAGGCCCTTAATCCATTTCGGATCACGGCTGTTCAAAACTGTCGGTATAAAATAAAAATCGAAACCGGGAGCCACTGATTCAATTGTTGAAATTTCCAGCACGGCGGGAATAGAGAACCGCCGTACTCGCGCCGTTAAATCGAGTACATTGTCGAGTGTGACATCATCGCTGCCGCCTATCAAGATGGCATCAGTCCCGGATTCACAAATTCGTTCCAAATGTCCATCGGAGATTTCTTTGGCCGGATCCAGTTTGAAAACATGCCGCCACGATCGATAATCCATTTTTCATCACCTGACTTCATATCATTTTCATCTTTTCATTATAACAAAAAAAAGCCCATCCACTAAGTCTTATCACAGACTTATTGGAAAGGCTTCACCTTCTGCTTCTGCAATTTTGGAAATTTGCTTTACATTTCGTGTCCGACGTTTTTCACTCTTTAGGCAACTGAA
>CAZGMW010000349.1:0-2419 GCA_964526895.1 uncultured Planococcus sp.
ATTCTTCGAGTCTTTAAATGATTGGATTGGGGATGTTTTCTACGATGAACTGCCTGATAAAGGCTATGACCTTCGTGACGAACAGATATTCATGGCTTTTCAAATCGAAAAAGCATTAAAAGAAAAGTCGGTCATGTTTGCGGAAGCGGGGGTCGGTACAGGGAAAACGCTTGCCTATCTGCTTCCTGCAATTGCGTATGCGAGATATACAGGAAAACCAGCTCTTATTTCATGTGCTGATGAAACTTTAATCGAGCAACTGGTGAAAAAAGGCGGCGACATTGACCGGTTGGATGAGCTTTTTGATTTAAACCTGGATGTTCGGCTGGCGAAATCACGTGATCAATATCTTTGTCTTCAGCGTCTTGAAGGGGCGAAAAAAAGGAGCGGAGAAGATTTTTTGGACGAAATCGAATCCAGGCTGCCGGAATTCGTCAACAAAACTTTTTCAATGCAGAATACTTATCCTTATGGAGAACGTTCGAGTTTTCCTGAAATCAATGATGATCAATGGCAGCAAGTCAATTATCATCCGATCCAAAATTGTGCAGCATGTGAATTGCGCAATAAATGTGGACAAACCATCCACCGTAATCATTACCGGGAAGCGACAGATCTTGTCATTTGTTCACATGATTTTTTGATGGAGCATCTTTGGACAAAAGAAACGCGCATCAGGGAGGGCCAAACCCCATTATTGCCGGAATTCTCGCAAATAGTGCTGGACGAAGGACATCTCTTGGAGTTTGCGGCTCAACGTGCTCTGACTTATGAAGTGCAAGAAAGCACTCTGCTCGCCGTCACGGAAAGTATTTTGGCGGATAATGTGCGTGAAAAAACATTGAACATGATTGAAGAAACGATTGATCTGCATAATGAATTCTTCCGTCTTCTGAGAACTAATATCGTGCAAAGTGATGAAGACCGGAAAGCAATCAGAAGAGACCCGGCGCTGATCAGTTTGGGTAAACACTTGATCAACCATATCAACTCGTTGCTGGAGGAATTTGTTTTCGAGGGTGAATTATACACCATTCCGGAATATGAACTGCGTCTGGCGGAAGAGTTTTTTGAGAAATATATTTTCTCCATGGGCTTATTCACCGAAGAAGGCGACGCCGTACACTGGCTGGAAATAAAAGATGACATAGAAACGCTGGTCATCATGCCACGCCTTGTGACAGATATTCTTGACGAGAAATTATTCGACGGCAAAGTACCGATCATTTTCTCTTCAGCAACTTTGTCGATTAAAAAAGATTTCAGCTATCTTTCCGACAGCCTGGGAATCGATAAATATCAGTCATTTACAGTACCTTCGCCTTTCGACTACGAAGATGTCATGAAAGTGCTGAAACATCCACTTGAACAAGGGCATAAATTCCAGCGTGCCTATGATTTACTGTCGAGTGGTGAACAAACGCTGATTTTATTCAAATCCAAAATGGATATGGAGAATTTCAAGCAGTCGCTGCCGCTTGATCATGCCTATAAAATTGAATTCGAAGGCGATCGCGAACTATCCACGGTGGTCAAAGATTTCCAGGAGGCGAAATTCCAGGTTCTCTGTTCCTATCATCTGTGGGAAGGACTGGATTTGCCGAAGGAAGCATTAACACAAGTCATTATTGTCGATTTGCCGTTCCCGCCACAGGACCCGGTTTTCGAAGCAAAACGGAAATTCAGTATAAATCCATTGGAAGAAATCGATCTTCCATTCATGCAGCTCAGAATTCAACAGGGCATCGGGCGCTTGATCCGTACTTCTGAAGATCATGGTGAAATCCACTTGCTGTTGAATGAAGAAGAACTGGCATTGGAACATTTGTGGCAAGAAGTTCTTCCGGTACCTGCTGAAAATTTCTCAAAAGAATAAGTCTTTCATGATATAATAGACCCATTCGACAAAGGGGGATTTTTATGTCATTGGAAATGCAGTTTACGGACCACATGAAGAAATTGAAAGCTTACAATGAAGCAGTTTCACTGCTTTACTGGGATTTGCGCACAGGAGCGCCGAAAAAAGGAGTTGATTTACGCTCTGAAACAATCGGTGTGATTTCTTCCGATATTTTTATTATGTCAACTTCAGATGAATTCGGCGATCTTATATCTTCTTTGGAAGCAAAAAAAGATGAGTTGGAGCCGGTTATACTGCATTCTGTGGAAGAAGCACGGAAACAATATGATTTAAGCAAAAAGATTCCAGCTGCTGAATATAAAGAATTCGTAATTCTCCAATCCAAAGCTGAATCAGTTTGGGAAACGGCCAAAGATAAGGATGATTTCTCTTTGTTCCAGCCATATCTGGAAAAAATGGTGGCAACAACAAAGAAAATGATCGGCTATTGGGGAGAAAAGAATGGCAGTGCCTATAATACCTTGTTGGATCAATACGAACCGGGCATGACTACTGAAA
>CAZGMW010000350.1:0-2416 GCA_964526895.1 uncultured Planococcus sp.
AGGACGAAAACCAAATCACATTTACAACGGTTGAAAAAGATATGTACATGACCAACGATTCTGGTGGGAACTGGAGCCAGATAGCTGAAAAAGGGACAGGCATTAACTTGGAACCAGGTACAAAACAGTAGTTTTTCTTAGCTACTGTGAAATTAGCAAATTTAAAGGTTAATCGAAAGTTGCATGAAATGGTAACCGCAATCAGGTTGCCATTTTTTTCTGGAACTGTTCGAGGCGGCTTTCCTTCACAGTCAGGAGTGTCAGGCAATGGGTGATAAAGGACGATCCATTATGAAAACAAGTATCTTAGTCGGGGTTGCTGCCGTTATAATCTACGTGCTTTTCACTAATCTCTCAGACATCAAAAAGAGTGGAGCAGCCCTTTCCGTTGGAGACGAAGCTCCCGACTTTCAACTTACTACACTTGAAGGAGAAACTGTAAAGTTGAGCGATTATAGAGGAAAAGGTGTATTTTTGAATTTTTGGGCCACTTATTGTCCCCCCTGTAAAAAGGAAATGCCATTCATGCAAAATCAGTATGAACTGTTTAAAGAAAAAGGCGTTACAATTTTAGCGGTAGATGTGGCAGAGCCACAACCAGTAGTCGAAAAGTTTGCGGTGAAATACGGATTGACTTTTCCTATCTTGCTTGATCTGAACCAAGAAACGATGGATTTGTATGATGTAGCGGCAATTCCCGTCAGCTTTCTGATAGACGAAAACGGAAAAGTGGTGGACCGAATCACTGCCGGTTTAACGGAATCCCAAATAGCTGACTATATGAAACAGATAATGCCGGAATCTGAAATTGATAAAACGTCTATTATTCAGTAAGTCCAAAGACGTAAGGAGGTGATTGTTGTGTGGTTTATCCATAAATTTATTGTTTTATTCGTCACTTTGCTTTTGATGCACGCTGTTTTTCCGACAATCGATGGTCTTGCTCATTCTACTTTGGAAGAAACCAGTCCATCAGAAGGAGGAAGGCTAACTGAAAGTCCGTCAACGCTCGAATTTTGGTTTCAGGACCCTGTTGTTCTGCACGCTGAATCTATTCAGTTAAAGAGTCAATCTGGAACTAGAATTGAATTAGAGGATACACGAGTGGATCCTGATGATAAGACGCATATTATCAGTAACTTGAATGATGAATTACCGCCCGGCAGTTACACGGCCAAGATAAGTGTCATCGCTTTGGATGGCGACGTAATGGAAGAGAATCTGAATTTCCAAGTAGTTAAAAAAGAAAAAACACAGCAACAGACGGATTTTGAAATTATTCAAAATTACCCCGAAGACGGAGAAATTACAGATGGTTCTCCGCGTAAAATGGATCTTTGGTTCAATCAGCCCGCTGATATAACCGCTATCGGAGTTTTCGATGACAGGCAACAATCCATCAGCATCAAAGAACCAGTTATGGATCCTGAAGATCCCAATCATGTAATTATTGAGTTCAACGAAGAGCTGCCGAAAGGATCCTATCAAGTCACTTGGTATGCCCGGCCCGCGGCATCAGAAGATGTAAGCCTGCCAGATACCATAGACGTGTTTTATTTTGCGGTCGATGAGTTTACTGCGATCCAGCAGCCGAGCGAAGGGGAGCCAGTCGATTCTGCCTGGTTTGCCAGTATGGGATTAAAACAAACAGGATACTGGTTGTTTTTCATCGGCATGATGGCTTTATTTGGCTTAGCGTTTTTCCACACAGTCATAAATAGAGAACCCGCTTCGCTGAAACGGAATCCATTTTCTTTTTTCCTGCTGTTTTTTGTGTTCACTGGTGTGGTTCTCGTTCTCGTAGCTCAAAAAAGCGAATTGGAAAGCCTGTCATTCACTCAGTTTCTTTCATTGAAATTTGTCTGGATTCCGTTATTGCAGATTGGTTTACTGCTGCTCGGCGTCTTCTTAACAAAAGTGAGACTGCTGTTCTTTGCAGCTGCCCTGTTATTGATTCCTTTTATAACCGGTCATGCGGCATATCCTCGATATGGCGGCTACTTTTCAGTGTTTATGAATGGGCTGCACCTACTGGCGGCGTCTATTTGGATTGGCGGTTTACTGGCAATGCTGACCTTTCCCGAGAAAAAAGAGATGAAAAAATTTTTACAAAGTACGCTGCCAGCTTTTTCGAATTGGGCATTGGGCAGTTTAACGGTCATTATTGTAACAGGGTTATATATGACAATGAAATATGTCCCTTCATATACAATTGAGAGCTTCTGGGAAAGTGAGTGGGGGAAAGCAATTGTTTTGAAAATGGTGTTAACCCTCGCTGTTTTGGTGATTGGATTTTTCCAAAGAAGATTAATCAAACAGCTGACTGAGAAAGCTGTGTCTAAACTGGTCAATCGGGTGCGGATCGAGATAATTTATGCGGCTTTGCTTTTACTGTTTGCGTCTGTCTTAGTTGTTT
>CAZGMW010000351.1:0-2402 GCA_964526895.1 uncultured Planococcus sp.
CTTCACGCACGCGCTCCAATACTTCCTCCGAAGACTGGCCAGGCTCAGATTCCTGATTTAAAACATCTTTCAAGCCGGTCCCCGTATACTCAACGTAAAGATCAATATCTCCATCCTCAAGCGCCGGCGTCAAAATGGAAACTTCCCCGAGCCCTTCTTCGTATTCCACTGTGTAATCAGAATTCGCTTCAATATATTGTCCTAGAATATGCGGAAGAATATACTGCTCCGTCCACGGCTTACCGCCGATAACGATCGGTTCCGACTCGTCTCCGCCTGCCGATCCACAACCCGATAAAATTAATGCTCCCATTGCGGCAATACCAATAAATTCCTTTTTCATCATTCATTCCCCCTTTTAATTTTTCAAACCTTTCGGCGTTGACCTTTTTTCGATCCATTTCAGGATCAGATCAAAGCCGATCGCGAGTAAAGCCACTGGCAAAGCACCTGCAAGCACTAAAGAATTATTGTAAGATTGCAGGCCTCGGTAAATAATGTCCCCAAGTCCACCTGCGCCAACGAAAGTGGCGAGAGTCGCAATACCAACCGTCAACACCGTTGCAGTCCGGATACCAGCCATGATGAACGGCAGCGCCAGCGGCAATTCAATTTGCCGAAGTATTTGAGTGCGTGTCATGCCCATACCACGCCCCGCTTCAATTGTAGAACCGTCGACCCCGATTATGCCGGTATAGGTATTCCGGAGAATCGGCAATAAAGCGTAAATAATAAGTGCTATCAAGGCCGTCGGTGAACCGATTCCTAGAACAGGCACTAAAAAACCGAATAATGCCAGACTCGGTATGGTCTGAAAAATAGCGGTCACACCTATGACCGGTTCTGCGTAGCGCCGATAGCGGGCAATGAGGATTCCTGTCGGTAAAGCGATGGCAATACCGATTGCTACAGCTACAAAGGACAGATATATATGTTCAAGAAGCGCACTTTGAATCATGTCCTGCCGGCTGACCAATGTGTCAAAAAAGTTTCTCAAACTTTTTCACCCTCCTCTTGGCGGAGAGCTGCTTTCACTAAATCGCGATGACTTGCATAGGCCAGCACGCTTGTGCCATCCATGATCCGCAAATGCGAATAGCCGCTTTTCTCCAATTGGTAGAATGCTTCATCGATTGTTGTTTCTTTTGAAAGCTGAAGTGCATCTTCTTTTGCTTCCGTGTCGAAAATCGACAGGAATTCTTTCAACTTCCGCTCTCCAAACATACGCTGCCGGTTGATTCGATCCAAGCCAATAAAGCTGCGGACAAAATCATTTGCCGGTTCACTGATCAATTCCTGCGGTGTGCCGATTTGTTCGACTTTGCCATCACGCATGACTACGACCATATCTGCAATTTTCAATGCTTCATCCATATCATGGGTAACAAAAACAATTGTTTTTTTGATTTCCTGTTGCAGATTCCGAAGGTCATCCTGCAGCTGTTCACGACTGATCGGATCCAAGGCGGAAAAAGGCTCATCCATAAGGATGATATTCGGATCTCCCGCTAAAGCGCGGACCACTCCTACCCTCTGCTGCTGACCGCCGCTCAATTCCAGCGGATAGCGCTCCTTATACACTTTCGGTTCCAATCCGACCAGCTCCAGCAGTTCTTCCACTCTTGCCGCTGTCTTTTCCTTATCCCATTCCAATAGGCGCGGAACAAGTGAAACATTTTCCGCTATTGTCATGTGCGGAAAAAGACCGATCCGCTGGATGACATAGCCAATTGACCGCCGGAGCTGAACTTCATCAAGTCCGGTTATCGACTTTTCATCGATGAAAACATCGCCTTCAGTCGGTGTTTCCAGTTTATTGACCATCCGCATCAATGTCGTTTTCCCGCAGCCACTCGGTCCAATAACGACTGTCAGTTTATGGGTGGGGAAAACCACGGAAACATCTTTTAACGCTTCTGTTCCGTCCGAAAATTGCTTTGTCACTTGTTCAAAACGGATCATAGCATCCGCCCCTTCCTGTAACTTTCCTACTATGTTTTCATTACCCTATTTGTTTTCACAATATGCCTTAAGTTTTTGAAAACCATCCTTATTAACCAGTATTCTCCACAAAATCATCTGCGTATAAATCCATCCAATTAAAAAGCGGCCGCTTGGCAGCAGCCGCTTTTCCAATTATATTTTTTCCATTTCCATCATTTTAATGGAAGCAGTCAATTCTTTAAATCGCCGGTCCAATGAGTCATATTCTTTGTCTGCAGGCTTCAAGAAGCTCAGTTTTCCGAGCACTTCCTGCCTTTCCCTCTCGAGCTGCAATAAATCAATCCGCTCCACCTCAGAATTCCGCTCCATCCAATCCGAATAGCCGCCTTCGTATTTCGATATAGCGCCCCCTTCAAAAACAAGCAATTTATCACTTAGTTTTTCCATGAAGTAACGGT
>CAZGMW010000352.1:0-2402 GCA_964526895.1 uncultured Planococcus sp.
AATGAATCGATGATTTCGGCGATAAAGATTATAGACGATCATAAAAATATGTTTGTTTCCTGACTTAGATGGAAGTATGCTGAGAGACATTTTGACGGAATTTATTGTATCTATCCACTACCGCAACTAAATTGTAATTAACCGCAACTAATGAGTGAATTACCGCAACTAAATAGCCGATAACCGCAACTAAAAGTCTAAATCGCACAACTAACAAAACGCAAATGCATAATATTTCCAAGAAAAATGTGTGTTTTTTTTCCTATCTCTCAACAAACAAGAAAAAGCTGCCCATAAGGACAGCTTTTTCTTTATTTTACTAATTGGGCATCGAAATAATTGATGGTTCCTTGGTACAAGCCGAGAGCAGCTTGCTCACGGAATTGTTCCGAAGAGATGATGCGTTCTTCGTTGTAATTGCTCAGGAAGCCGAGTTCGATAAGAACAGCTGTCTGGCGATTTTCACGCAGCACGAGGTAATTGCCCGGCTGCACACCGCGGTCTCGGAGCGTCAATTTTCGGCCAAGCCCCTCACTCAGATAACTGGCGAGTTCTTTCTGGTAGTCGTGCATATAGTATGAGGTGAAACCAGATACGCTATTGTCTTCGGTCGCGTCATAATGGATGCTGATAAACGCGTCAGCTGCGACATTATGGCCTTCAGCGACCCGTTCACGAAGATCCACATAGATATCGGATTGGCGCGTCATATGCACTTCTGCGCCAGCGGCTTGAAGATGCTGCGCCAGCAGTTCTGCCGTCTTCAGCGTCAATCCTTTTTCCACGGTTTTTCTGACCCCGACTGTGCCACCGTCATTGCCGCCGTGTCCGGGATCAAGAACAATTGTGAGGCCGTTCAAGGTCCCTTGTTTGCGTTGGACCTCTTCTTTTTCGGCTTGGATTTTCTGCGCGCCATCAGCAACTACCCAGGATGCAATAAAGCCGGTTACGCCGCCGGAAAGTTCTACTTGATACCAGTCACCTTGTTTGGCGACAACGGCTAATTGTTCTCCAGCATTTGCACGGGCTACCACTTCAGATGAAGTAGAAGCCTGAGACCGGATGTTCGTGCCATTTGTCTGGATGGTTACTGTTTCAACGCTGCTGTCGGTTTTTTTCTCGACTGTTTCATTGGATAAGTGGCCATAAAAAGAATAGACCCAACCGTTTGTCTTATCATCCAATTGGATTTTCACCCAATTTCCTGCCAGTTCAAGAACTGGGTAGATCTCACCTTGTTTCACTTTGCCTTGTATTGAAGAGGTGAGATCCGGTTTCTTGCGGACGTTCAACACATCCACTGCGATCTCAATGGAAGATACATCGCTAGCCGCTGGTGCAGGATTTTCATTCGTATTGTCGTTGATGCTTATGTATTCTTTAGAGACAAAACCGCGGCTTCCCTGAAATTCCACTTCCACCCAATCGGTGGCATCACTCAGGATTTTGGCTTGTTCACCGGCATTCATCTGCGTTATGACAGAAGCGGACAAGTTCGGCTGTGCCCGGACATTCAACCGGTTTACAGAAGATACTGCGCTTTTATCAAATGTCGCTTCGGCTGTCTGCTCCGGACTTTTTGTCAGCCAGGAAGCGATCCAGCCGGTTTCACCGGAAACATCAACTTCGATCCAGTCTCCGCTTCTTGACAGTTCATCGACAGAATCGCCTTCTTTCATGGAAGCGATGACAGGGTAGCTTAAGCCTGGACCACTGCGGACATTGATGGATTCTTCGGATACTCTAAGGGCATCCGTGTCAGCGGACACTATGGAAATTTCATTCAAAGGGAATAATTGCACAATCAATAAAATCAATATGAAGTATGTAATTGTGGATTTCCGTTTCATACAGGACCTCCTCTTAAGATGGTAATTTTATAATAGCAAATAAATCATGTGAAATGTGAAAAAGGTTGACAAGGGGGATAGGAAAATTTAAGATTAAGCTTATTATATGAATTGAACGCCGATGACGAAGAAAGTAACCGCATGATTAGCTGACAAGAGAGGGGAAGTCCCAGGCTGCAAACTTCCCTGCAGAGACGTGTGGTGAACAACACTTTAGAGGCTTTTCTTCGAAAGATGCAGGTATGCTTTTACTGTATTTATTAGGGGGAAACGGATCCGGCCGTTATCCGGTAATGAGAGGGTGCAGGATTTTCTGCATCAACTAGGGTGGAACCGCGGAAGCTTGAATACAGGCTCTCGTCCCTTGCGTAAGCAAGGGGCGGGGGCTTTTTTGTATGGAAAAAAAGAGGAGTGGAAAACATGGGCAAGAATATTCAATTGCCGCGCGGCACTTATGATGTGCTGCCGGAACAATCCGCCAAATGGCAGGAAGTGGAACAAAGGATCAACGAGCTGTGCAGACTTTATCAATACAAAGAAATTCGGACTCCC
>CAZGMW010000353.1:0-2393 GCA_964526895.1 uncultured Planococcus sp.
AGGGGGAGCAGAATAATAATATTAATTGAGGGAAAAATGAAAACCCTTTCAATAGAACTATTGACTGAATGCTCATTCATATTTTAATATAGAACTAAGCATCGACAATCGATGGGAGTTCACGTAAACTTTGAATAAGGATTTTTTGGAATATATTTTAAGGGGGAATATCAATGGAGCCATTGCTCATTGCTAACTGGATCTTGTTCCTGGCCGTGACGATATACGCAGTTTATCTTTTCGTTTATTTGCTGAAGTCGCGCTACGATTACATCCAGCTTGGGAAAAAGGTTGAGTTTGAAGACAATTTCAACGAACGTGTCCGCAAAGTCATGGTCAACGTTTTTGGCCAGAAAAAATTATTGAAGGATAAGAAAAGTGGAACTATCCACGTAATGTTCTTCTACGGATTCCTATTAGTGCAGGCAAGCGCCATCGATTTCATCATCAAAGGCTTGTCACCCGATTCGCATTTGCCGTTGGGACCGCTGTATCCGGCATTCACATTCTTCCAGGAAATTGTTACTCTAACAATTCTGGTTGCAGTAGTGTGGGCATTCTACAGACGCTATATTGAAAAATTGGTTCGTTTGAAACGCGGTTGGAAATCCGGTCTTGTACTGATTTTCATCGGTGGTTTGATGGTTACCGTATTGATCGGCAACGGAATGAGCATGATCTGGCACGACCACGCCGGCGCATGGACAGAACCAGTCGCTTCAATGGTGGCTGCTGGATTTGCCTGGTTACCTGAAACAGCTGTAATTACAATTTTCTATATTATGTGGTGGGCACATTTATTGTTCCTATTAACTTTCCTTGTTTATGTACCACAATCAAAACATGCTCACTTGGTCTTCGGACCGGTCAACACCTGGTTCCACCGTACTGATCACGTCGGCCGTTTGAAACCGATCAATTTTGAAGAAATGGAAGAAGCGGACGACGACGATCCTGACGCCATGCCTTCATTCGGTGTCGGCAAAATCACCGACTTTAACCAAGGACAGATGATCGACTTCTACGCCTGTGTGGAATGTGGACGATGCACGAATATGTGTCCTGCAACCGGTACAGGGAAAATGCTGTCACCGATGGACTTGATTACAAAACTTCGTGATAATTTGACGAACACGGGTGCAGTGATGACCCAGAAAAAACCTTGGGTGCCGGCAATGGCATTCAGCAACACGCAAGGAAACCAGTTGGCAATGGCTGCTGGCGCTGAAGGCGTAAGCATCGATGATCTTTACAGCCCAAGCCTGATCGGAGACGTTATCACAGAAGAAGAAATCTGGGCATGTACGACTTGCCGTAACTGTGAAGACCAATGTCCGGTCATGAACGAGCACGTCGATAAAATCATCGACCTTCGCCGTTACCTTGTTATGACTGAAGGTAAAATGGATAAAGATGCTCAACGCGCGATGACAAACATCGAGAAGCAAGGCAATCCATGGGGCCTTAACCGCAAAGATAAAGAAAACTGGAGAGATGCGCGTGAAGACGTTCATATCCCGACTGTCAAAGAAGTGAAAAAAGCCGGAGAAGAATTCGAATTCCTGTTCTGGGTCGGTTCAATGGGTTCATTCGACAGCCGCTCTCAAAAAATCGCTCTGTCATTTGCACGTTTGATGAACGAAGCGGGAGTGAAATTCGCAATTCTCGGCAATAAAGAAAAGAACTCCGGCGATACACCGCGTCGTCTTGGCAATGAATTCCTGTTCCAGGAACTTGCGACAGCGAATATCAAAGAGTTCGAAAAAGCGGAGATCAAGAAAATCGTTACGATCGATCCGCACGCATACAATATCTTTAAAAACGAATATCCTGATTTCGGCTTCCAGGCTGAGGTCTATCATCATACCGAAATGTTGTTTGAACTATTGCAGCAAGGCAAGCTGAAACCGCAATACGCAGTCAATGAAAAAATCACGTTCCATGATTCCTGTTACCTTGGCCGTTACAACGATGTATATGACGCGCCGCGTGAGATCCTGAAATCGATCGAAGGCGTTGAATTGGTTGAGATGGTCCGTAACCGCCAGGACGGAATGTGCTGTGGCGCTGGTGGCGGATTGATGTGGATGGAAGAAGATGCTGGACACCGCGTCAACGTTGCGCGTACCGAGCAGGCACTCGAAGTCAACCCGACAATGATTTCTTCCGGATGCCCGTACTGTCTGACAATGCTGTCTGACGGCACGAAAGCGAAGGAAGTTGAAGAAACGGTCGGCACTTACGATGTCGCTGAACTTCTTGAAATGTCGATTTTCGGCAACGAAACTCCGATGCCGGAAGAACAGATTGTTCAATAAAGAGAAACTTCATTCAGTGGGGCTCTATCCTGCTGAATGTTAGTTGATCCAATCGGGTTTTTAGGGTCAGTTGAT
>CAZGMW010000354.1:0-2384 GCA_964526895.1 uncultured Planococcus sp.
ATCTGTTTGCAGATCTTTTTGCGGCACGAACTTTTTTCCATTTGGATAGTTGATTGCCATTGTGATACACCTCGCTTACTTTATCATATCACATAGATTTAGACGATAAATGAGTCCATAAGTTCCATTTCGCTAGATTCATGATAGCCGATTGGTTTTAAAATGCCAATCGAAAAGAATGCCTGTTCGTTTAGAGTCGTGCCACATAAGTGAATATGATAAACTTAGGGCATTGGAGGGATCATGAACAATGAATATTCGCGAACTTTCTTCCTTATTATATGATGAATGCGGAAAATGCCAGGAACGCTTTTTTGATATGCGTGTACGGGATGCGGTTCCTGATTTCTATGAAGACGTAAAGCCTTATGCTGATTACTGGCACCAAAAAATAGAGCAATGGCAACAGGAATCTCTTCTCTATATACAGAAAGAACGGCCAAAATATGTCCATAAGCCGCAAATCGATACTGCTGCGGAAGGTATGGCGCAATTTTTTGTCCAAAGTTTTTATAAAGAAACAAGTAAAAAACGTTTTATCCAAACCATACAAGGGGCCCAGTATACGCTTCAGACATTTATGCTGGCCATAGACGAAAAGAGCGGAACGCGATGATCAGAAAAAAAACTTTGCCACAATTGATGGAAGAATGGAAAACGGAACCTGATATGATGGAGCGTATTGTGCATTGGCATACGAAAGAAGAAAAGCCGGCACGCTACGCCGATTTTCCGGAAGAGATGCACGATAGCCTGAAACAGGCATTAAGAAAAAAAGGTATTGAAAAATTATACACCCATCAGCGGCAGGCTTTTGATTTGGCACAATCAGGCAGTTCGTTTACTGCTGTAACTCCGACCGCCTCCGGAAAATCTTATTGCTATCATCTGCCGGTGCTCCATAAGATCTTGAACGATCCTGGCGCAAGGGCTCTTTACTTGTTTCCGACTAAAGCGCTGGCACAGGATCAAAAAAGCGATCTCCATGATTTGATTGAAAAAACAGAACAGGACATTCTTTCCTATACTTATGACGGGGACACGTCTCCAGCAATCCGGACAAAAGTCCGGAAAGCAGGACAGATCGTAATGACCAATCCTGATATGCTGCATTCTGCCATTTTGCCGCATCATACAAAATGGGTCTCACTTTTCGAGAATTTGCAGTATATTGTCATAGATGAACTCCACACATATAAAGGTGTATTCGGAACGCACGTCTCACACGTCATTCGCAGATTAAAACGGATCTGTGAATTTTATGGAAGCAAGCCGGTATTCATCTGTACATCTGCAACGATCGCCAATCCGAAAGAACTGGCAGAAGCGCTGACCAATGAAGAACATATATTAATCGATCAAAACGGTGCGCCTTCAGGCAAAAAACATATCGTGTTCTACAATCCACCGATTATCCACCCGACATTCGGGGTCAGAAGAAGTGCGGTGCTTGAAGTTCGCGATCTGGCGACTTTATTGATCAAACAAGGCATTCAGACAATCGTTTTTGCCAAGAGCCGGGTAAGGGTCGAAATGCTTGTAACTTATTTGCAGGCCATTACGAAAATGAAGCTTCAGGACGAATCCATTAAAGGTTACCGGGGCGGCTATTTGCCGACGGAACGCCGTGCAATTGAAAAAGGGCTGCGCGACGGTTCTATCCAATGCGTCGTTTCAACCAATGCTCTGGAACTAGGCGTCGACATTGGCCAGCTGCAGGCGTGCATTATGACCGGATATCCCGGCAATATTGCAAGTGCCTGGCAACAGGCCGGCAGAGCGGGCAGACGGCAGGACGAATCGCTGGTGGTCTACGTCGCACAGTCAACGGCATTGGATCAATATATCATCAATAACCCGGCTTATTTACTGGACCAATCTCCGGAAGAAGCCCGGATTCACCCCGAGAACATCATCATACTGATGGATCATTTGAAATGCGCTTCATTCGAATTGCCTTTTTCGACAGATGATATGTACGGGGAATTTGATGTGCAGGAACTGCTTGAATACTTGGCAGATGAAGGAGTGCTCGTCCGCACTTCAGATCGTTGGCACTGGATGAGTGACAGGTTCCCGGCACATGATATTTCATTGCGCTCGGCGTCCCAGGAAAATGTAGTCATCATCGACCAGTCAGTTCCTTCTGATACTAGAGTTATCGGTGAAATGGATCGTTTCAGCGCATTGACCTTATTGCACGAAGAAGCGATTTATCTTCACCAGGGAACTCAGTTCCAGGTTGAAATTTTGGACTGGGAAGAAAAGAAAGCATATGTCCGTGAAGTGGATGTGGATTATTTCACAGACGCAAATTTGGCAGTTGAATTAAAAGTGATGAGTGAAGATAAACTGAAGGCTATGAATAGCTCGGAAGTGTTTTA
>CAZGMW010000355.1:0-2384 GCA_964526895.1 uncultured Planococcus sp.
CGCCTGTCCGAAGACAGCGCGATTCGCTTCGATCTGCACAAGTGCTGATCAGTAATTTAAGTCACGAACCCAAGAAGTTCGAAAGCGTGTGCTCCGATCGCCAGAGGCGACCATCGCAAATGCCGTTCTCGCGCCAAGGCGCTCGTGACGTCATTCGTTGACGTTTTGCTGTTCAGTTTTCAAGGTTCATGTTTGCTGTCGTTCTTGACGACTTCTACAATACTAAAGCATAGCGACGATACTGTCAACAGATTTTCCAAATAAAATTATATTTAAAAAGTATTCCACTGCTTTTTTATTTTCCTTCTATAATAAGCAGTAAAAAAGAAAAGTGAAGACTGAGTAATAAAACCCCTCTGTCTTCACTTGATTTTCACTTCGCGCAGCCTTGCTTCCTTTAATAAAAACAAATGCATACTCTCGGCAACTTTTCTTTTAGCAATTATATACAAATCATAATCGTCAGACATTTCTTCCATTTCTTTGGCCACTTGCAACTCTTGCTTGGCAACGAAGAACTGGGAAATCAACTGCTCGTCAAATTCTTTCTTTAATCTACCTTTTTTTGAAAACAGCATTCGTCGATCTCCTCTATTATAACTCGCGCCGGCCCTCAAGCGCTTTCGATAAGGTTACTTCATCCGCGTACTCAAGGTCTCCGCCAACCGGCAACCCATGTGCAATACGCGTTGTTTTGATTCCCGAAGGTCTAACCAGGCGCGAAATATACATTGCCGTAGCTTCGCCTTCGATAGTCGGATTCGTTGCAAGGATCAATTCTTCCACTTGTTCATCCTGCAAACGTTTCAGCAGCGAAGGAACATTGATATCTTCCGGACCGATTCCTTCCATCGGAGAAATCGCTCCTTGCAGTACATGGTACAAGCCGGTGTAGTCACGCATTTTTTCCATCGCGATTACATCTTTCGGATCCTGCACTACGCAAATCGTCGTACGGTCGCGTTTTTGGTCCTGGCAAATATGGCAGGGATCGACATCGGTAATATGGCCGCACACCGAACAAAAACTTAAGTTACGTTTTGCATCAACAAGCGCTTTCGCAAAATCAAGCACCGTATCCTCTTTCATTCCAAGCACAAAAAATGCCAGACGGGCCGCTGTTTTCGGCCCAATCCCTGGCAATTTCATAAAACTCTCCATTAATTTTGATATGGGTTCCGGGTAATGCATAATTATTGCCTCCTACTACATTCCTGGGATATTCAAGCCTTTCGTGAATTTCCCCATTGTGGAATTCGCGTGTTCGTCCGCTTTCTTGAATGCTTCGTTTGTTGCAACGACCAAAAGATCCTGCAGCATTTCCACGTCTTCCGGATCTACTACTGACGGATCCAATACGATATCCAATACTTCTTTGTGTCCTGAAACAGTGACTTTGACCATGCCGCCGCCAGCTGCTCCATCGAATTTCATTGTACCGAGTTCTTCTTGAGCCTCAGCCATCTGTTTTTGCATTTTCTGCATTTGTTTCATCATACCTTGCATATTTCCTCCACCGCGCATAATTTATTCCTCCTAGTATGTTTGTTTGTCAGTCTTCATGAATTTCGACGAAATCTTTTCCGAAAAGCCGTTCCGCTTCAGCGACAAACGGATCTTCCTCCGCTGCAGCACCTTCCTGGGAAAACGGATTTTCTTCTTCAGCGTCCGTCTGGTTTTCTTCATTGCCCGCTTTCAATCCGCTGTTCTTTATAAACTCTTCACGGATCTTCAGCCAACTCGCATCAGGAACATAAACCGGCGTATACGCTTTTCCTGTATACTGCTCCAGCAATTGGCTGAACGCCGTTGCAAAAGTCTGGTTTTCCGATGCCATCTGGCAATGAATATCATACTTGAATTTTAACACAAATGCATCACTTGATGCCGCTACGGGCTCCGCTTCATTCAATAAAGCCGAATGGGATTTCTGGAGCTGGGCCATGACTGTTGCCCAATTTGTCTTGATCGCCTGGATATCCGGTTTAGTAGCGTTTTTGAGCACTTCCTGGATACGGCCTGTCGGAATTTTAAAGCCGCTCTGCACGCGCTGACGCTTTTTCTGTTCCGCAGGAGCCGGCGCTGAAGATCCACCCCCGCCATTTTTCAGTTGCTGCTGCAATTCACGGACCAATTGCTCCAGCGTCGCCACTTTAGCCTCGAGTTCCGGTGAAGCCCCAGCGGATGCCGAAGCCACTACAGGCGCATCCGCTTGCACCATTTTCAGCAACGCTGTTTCCATGTAAATCTTGGTATGGTTAGAGAAGCGCATTTCTTGCTGGGTTTTAGTCATGATGTCGATCCAAAGATACAGTGTCGCCGGTTCGAATCGTTTCGCCAATTCCTCAAAACGAGGTTCATGGCTGGCAAGTTCCAGCATATCG
>CAZGMW010000356.1:0-2367 GCA_964526895.1 uncultured Planococcus sp.
CGGCCAGGAATTATGCGGAGCACCGGGTAAAATAACTATCCGTTATCAAAATATTATGCAATAATAGTCAACATAAAAGATTCGAGTTTCGAAATGTTCAGGAGGCAATTCTGTTGAAAACTGTATTTTCCTACGCTAAACCCTACACCTTCTACATTGTAATCGCGTTAATTCTCATGTTATTGGAATTGATTGTTGAATTGATGCAGCCCCTGGTTATTGCAAGCATTATCGATGATGGGATAGTGGCGGGCGACCGGGACATGATCATCCAGCTTGGTATTGTGCTGATGGTGCTGTCACTGATTGCTTTTGCCTCAGGGATAGCCAATTCCTATTTCGCGGCTCACGTGTCGCAGAGCTTTTCGTTTGATCTGCGCCGTTCAGTATATGGCCGCATCCAATCGTTTTCGCTTGCGATGTTCAATAAGTTCCCGGCCTCAGGGCTGATTACCCGGCTGACGAGTGACGTTACACTTGTTCAGCAGATTCTGTTCATGAGTTTGCGGATTATGCTGCGTGCACCACTGCTGGTCATTGGCAGCATGATCATGGCTTTTGTAGTAAATCCTAATCTGGCGATTTATCTGGTTATTGTGTTTCCGGTCCTATTGGCTTTCCTCTATATAATGGTGAAAAAAGGCGTCACTTATTTCAGTTTTGTGCAGCAAAGACTGGATCGCGTTAATCGGATGGTACAGGAGAATCTGCAGGCGGTCCGCTTGATCAAAGCTTATTTGCGGGGGAAATATGAAGCCAACCGATTTTCGGAAGTGGCCGGTTCACTGAAAACCGATACAGTCAAAGCGTTTCGCATCATGGAAATCATTCTGCCGATCCTGTTATTTGGTATGAACTTATCGCTGCTCGCTGTATTGTGGTTCGGAGCTTTTGAAATCCGTAGCGGTGATGCCCAGATCGGTGAATTGGTGGCCATTGTCAATTATGCGATGCGGATGACAGGAGCTTTCTCGATGTTCTCATTTATCATCATGGCTTTTGCACGGTCAAAAGCTTCGTCTGAACGGATCGAGGAAATTCTTTTAGCTGAAGATGTACGTGAAAAAGACACAACGGGCGAAGAGAAATTGCTCCGAAGCGGTGACATTGTGTTTGACAATGTATCTTTCACTTATCCGGGAACGTCGATTCCGGTATTGAATAATCTCTCATTCCATATTGAACCTAATGAAAAATTAGCTATTATGGGTGCCACTGGTTCCGGGAAATCTTCTTTGCTTCAGCTGATTCCCCGCTTTTATGATGCCAGTGGCGGACGGGTGCTGATTCATGGCAGAGATGTCAGAGAGTGGTCGCTCAGTGCACTGCGAAAAACAATTGGTGTTGTTCCGCAGCAGTCCTTATTATTTACGGGCACCATTTCAGATAATCTTTCGTGGGGCAAAGAGCAGGCGCATCAGGAAGAACTCTCGGATGCCGCTGTCAAAGCACAAATTCACGACACGGTGAAACGGTTCCCGAAAGGCTATTTTACGCGCGTCGGACAAAAAGGCGTCAATCTGTCGGGTGGCCAAAAGCAACGTCTTTCCATAGCAAGAGCATTGGTGCGCAAGCCTTCTATCCTGATTTTGGATGACAGCACCAGCGCATTGGATGTGAAAACGGAAGCCGCTTTATGGCAGGAGTTGGAGCAGGAAAAAGCGACGATGCTTGTCGTCACGCAAAAGATACGGACAGCAATGCGGGCTGACCATATTCTCCTATTGGAAGAAGGGGAGATTTCCGCTTATGGCACTCATGAAGAGTTGCTTGAGGAATCGGATCTTTACAGAAAAATAGCCTTATCCCAACAGGAAGAAGAGGTGGATGAATATGTTTGATGCCATTCGTCGCCCTTTCGGGTATGAACCGCTGATCAAAAAAGAAGATTTGAAAAAAGACCCTGATAAAAAAACAGAACGTGCCGATAACTGGAAATCCACCTTGCTGCGGATCTGGAGACTGGTGGATGAACAGCGCTTCCTGTTGATCATAGTGCTGTCCCTGGTTTTTGTCAGTTCGGCTTTAGCCCTTCTCGGACCTTATCTGGTCGGACGGGTATTAATTGATCAATATATCATTCCTGAGCAATTCAGCGGAATGGGAATCATCATTTTCTGGCTTGTGCTGATCTATATCGGCCATTCAGTTTCTCTGTATCTGCAGAATTATTGGATGGTTGGCATTGCCCAGCAAGTTATCTACCGGATGCGAACAGGTTTGTTCACCCATTTCCAGAAACTGCCGGTGTCGTTTTTTGATAAACGCCAGCACGGAGAGTTGATGAGCCGTATGACGAACGATGTGGAAAACGTCTCTACGACTTTGAATACATCGTTCATCCAGGTTTTCTCGAGCATCCTCACA
>CAZGMW010000357.1:0-2356 GCA_964526895.1 uncultured Planococcus sp.
AAAATGAGCAATACCACGATTTCTCTGGCTGCTGTGATCCAGGTCGCCATTCGGATTTGCCCGGTGGATTGGTAATAAGTCATCATGACGAAATTGGTGCCCATGAATAAATAGGCGATGAAAAACAATTGGATACCGGGTCCTGCCAAGCCCATGACCGAATCCGGGAAATCCCCGAAGACGCTTACGATTTGCGCCGAGAAGAATTGGCCGAGGATGAAAAAGACGGCACCCGCGGCAACAGCAGTTCCGATTGCGAGTTGAAGTGTCTTCCGGATCTTCGCCTTTTCATTCGCGCCGCTGTAATAACTCACCAAAGGTTGGATCGCCGAACCCATTCCCAGGAACGCGAGGAGCATCACGCTGTGCACATAGTTAAGGATGGCAAACGCTGAAACTCCCGCTGTGCCGGCAAGCCGTTCAAATACATTATTATGGGAAATCGTAAATACCGACATGCCCACTTCCGCAAGAAAACTTGGAAAGCCGATCACCAAAATAAGCAGCAGAAGTTTGCGGCTGAACCGGAATCGCACGAAACGAAGATTGTTCGACTTTTTGAAGAAATGTGTACTGAGTACAAGCATCCCGATAAAAGCAGCAAGCAAAGTCGCCCCCGCTGCACCCATCACTCCTAAATCGAGCACGAAAAGAAAGATGTAATTAAGGCCGATATTCAGCAGTGACGTTGTTATTAGCGACGCCATCGCAAGATTCGGACTGCCGTCGTTGCGGACCATGATGCTCAGAGCGTTCTCCATTGTAAAAACGAATCCGAACAACAGCATCAAATATAAATAATCGGATACGAAAGGATAGGTGTCAGCATTCGCTCCCAAAAGATACGCCAGTTCTGTACGGAACGGGAAGGCAATCAGACCAATAAGCAAAGTGACGAAAAAAATCGACAGCATGGCGTGTGAAAAGACTATTTTAGCTTCTTCCGGCCGCTTGGCTCCCATGAGAGAAGAAAAACGGGTCGCTGCCCCAACGCCGATCCACAGTGACATTGCCACAAACAATGTATAAACAGGAATGGCAATCCCGACACCTCCAAGTGCTACCGGGCCAAGCCGGTTTCCGACCATGATTCCATCAGCCACAATATTGACTGCCATCAGCAGCATGCCGATTGTCGAGGGCACTAAATAACGAATAAATGATTTTACGACTGAATCTGTATCCAGCCGTTGTGTTGATTGTATTTTTTTCATGTTGAATAACCCTCCTGAAAATCCCTTGTAACAATAAAACTATTTTTGTTTTTACAGTTTTCTGTTGTCGAGAAAAAACTGGCTGCTTCAGCCAGCACATTATTTTTCTTTTATTAACCCATATAATAAAACGTCGCTCATCGCTTCCACGCCTTCTTGCATTGATATGCTTTGATCATTGAAAAATTTGTGGTCCAGCGTAATATTGATGGCACTCAAAATCATTTTCATCAATAACTCCATGTTCTGCTCTTTGACTATGCCTGCTTCCATGCCTTCACGCAATAATTCCTCTAAATCTTCCCAGCGATTCAATTCTCTGTCCACACGCTGCCATTGTTCCGGATAATACCGTTTCAGCTGCTCCAGGATGCGAAGGTCATAAAATTCATTGTGCTTTGGAATGATTAAAATGACCTGCTGGATCTTTTCCGCCAACGTGAGGCTCGCATCTTCCCGTATCAGACGAGCTTCCTCTTCATGCGCTGAAAAAGTTCTATCTATTATCGTTTCCAATATCTCCAGTTTGGAAGAAAAATTTTCATATAGGGTCCGTTTGCTGATACCCAGTCTTTTCGCTAAATCATCCATCGTGAACTTGATGCCATTTAAGCGGGTTTCTTCGATAAACCCTTGAATAATTCTGTTTTTCACATTCGAACCCCCTTTATAAAACTAATAATACATTAATAGTTTTATTAGTTCAAGGCTTTACTTCCCATCAATGCACCCGAGAAATAAACTTGAAATCCATTCGACTTTCACAACCTATTTGTGTAAACTAAATAAGAACATATGTTTTCTTTTTGAATGCATTAAGGGGGATTCCGGATGAATAATAAATTTTTAGAAACATGGAAGTTGAACAGTCTATTCAAAGGTTCCGGTGATTCACTGGAACTTCTCGAATTGATGGCTCAGACAAAACTTGGTATCGAGGAATGCAGGGAGAGAGTGATAGCTCTGAATTTGTCCACCGGCCAATCCAATGAGAGATTGATTGCCAGCACACTCCGAGATGTTGGCTGCATCCAAAACGCTGTATTTCAAGTAAATTCGTTTATCGTCTGCCTGCTTGCTGAAAATCCGGCAAATCAAAAGGCGATTTCCCTGCAAGGCCAAATTTCCTCGATCAAAGCCGA
>CAZGMW010000358.1:0-2340 GCA_964526895.1 uncultured Planococcus sp.
AGTTTAAATAAAGAAGAAACCGATGCGCTGGTAGAGGTATTGAAAAAACATGAAATTTTCATCATAACGGATGAAATCTATTCGGAGAATGTCTTCGAAGGGCAACATGTTTCATTCGCGTGCTATGAAGACATTAAAGACCGGACCTTCCTGGTGCATGGCTTGTCGAAATCGCATTCGATGACGGGTTGGCGGATGGGCTTTTTGCTTGGGCCGGCGGAATATTTACAGCATGTCCTGAAAGTGCATCAGTACAATACGGTGTGCGCGTCTTTGCCGAGCCAGCATGCGGCAATCGAAGCGCTGCGCAATAACCGCTTTGTGCCGGATGAAATGAACGATGCGTACAAGACGCGGCGTGATTATGTTTACGGAAAATTAAAGGATATGGGGCTTGAAGTCGTCAAGCCGACTGGAGCTTTTTACATATTTCCATCCATCGAGAAATATGGCATTTCTTCATTCGACTTCGCAACGCGCCTGATGAAAGAAGGGGGAGTAGCGGCGGTGCCGGGCTCGGCTTTCACGGATTATGGTGAAGGCTTCCTGCGTATTTCATACGCTTATGCGATGCCGACGCTTGAACAGGCGATGGAGCGGATGGCCGAATGGCTGAAATCTTTGCAAGTGACGGAGAGGGGTTAAGTTATGGGTTTATTATGGGGAACACCGGAGAAACTGCAGGAACTGCTTTGTGAAATGGTCAGCTGGAACAGCATTACGCTGTCGGAAGGGGAAGTGGAATTCGCTTATAATTTGAAAGAAAAACTGGAGCAAATTCCTTATTTCCAGGAAAATCCGGAAAATATTTATCTTGGCGAAGTCAATTGGGACCGCCAATATGTCACCGCTTTATATAAACATCCGGAAGCGACGGAGACGATTGTCATGATGAGCCATTTCGATACAGTCGAAACGGAGGAATACGGCGATTTGCAACCGCTTGCCTGCAAACCAGTTGAACTGACGGAAGCGCTGAAAGATTTCCGCGACGAGCTGGACGAATACGCCAAGGCGGATCTCGATTCAGGCGAATATCTTTTCGGCCGCGGCACGATGGATATGAAAGCGGGTCTGGCCATGCAGATGGCCATGCTTGAGAAGGCTGCTGCGGGTGAATGGCCGATTAACCTCTTGCTGTTGTCAGTACCGGATGAAGAAGTCAATTCTGCCGGTATGCGCTACAGTGTCGGCAAATTGCTGGATCTTGAACGCGAACACGGACTCGAATATATTTTATTCCTGAACGGCGAGCCTTCATTCGCGCAGAAGCCGGGTGACCAGGACCATTATATCTACACCGGTTCAATCGGCAAAATTATGCCATCCGCCATGTTCTACGGCAAAGAGACGCATGTCGGCGAACCGTTGTCGGGCATTACGTCCAGCTACATTTCGACGTACCTGACGCACCGGATGGAATGGAATCCGTCGTTCAAGGAAACCGTCTACGGCGAAACGACGCCGCTGCCGGTAACCCTGACGCAACGTGATATTAAGCAATCCTATTCGGTCCAGACGCCGTATCGCACATTCGCGCTGTATAACGTATTTACGATGAAGCACACCGCTGAAGAAGTGTTTGACTTGTTCGAGCAGGTGGCCATTGATGCCGCAGCTCATTGCATGGCCGATTACCGGTCGATGTGCCGCAATGAAAACATCGAACCCGTGGGCAACATCCAGGTGATGCGCTACGAAAATCTGGTGAAATACGCCATCGAGAAGTTTGGCATCACGTATTTCAACAATCTCATCAACGATACTTTGATGCATCCGGAATGGGACGTGCGCGAAAAATCGATGCATATTACCGATATCCTGCTGCTTAATTGCCAGGAATTGACGCCTGCGATCGTCATCATGTTCGCGCCGCCATATTACCCGGCAGTCAATTCATCTGATGACGAACTGGTTAAACGCTGTGTCGAACAGATCACAGAAAGCGCCAAAACCAAATTCGGCCATCAAATCAATCAAATCCATTATTTCAATGGCATATCCGATCTCAGCTACGTCAATTACGGCGAACAGAAAGACGGCTGGATGGCCTACGAAAGCAATACACCTGTCTACGGCGATTCCTATAGCATCCCGTTCCAGGCAATGAAACAGCTGAACGCGCCGGTTCTCAATATCGGGCCACTCGGCAAAGACCCCCATAAACGAACCGAACGCCTCCACATCAAAAACGCATTCGAACAGATGCCAGCGCTGCTGGAGGAAATGCTATTGTCGATACCAGTTAAGAGCCGCCTGTGAGGGTGGCTTTTTTTTATTTGATTCTATTGGTGAGAGCGGACTAAGAGGTCGACACGTTAACTAAAATGCGCTATACGT
>CAZGMW010000359.1:0-2339 GCA_964526895.1 uncultured Planococcus sp.
CGGCAGGCTCGGATGCGTACTCGAACATGTCCTCGGCATCCGTCATTTCAAGCTTTCGCAATATTAAGCGGTCAATTTCAATGGTTGGCAATTGGCTGTAAATCGTCATCGTTTTATCCATTTGTATTCTTCCTGGTTGATTCAAATACGTGTGAAAACACGGTAACTACGCTATTCTTAA
Source organism: uncultured Planococcus sp. (assembly GCA_964526895.1). Lineage (GTDB taxonomy): Bacteria > Bacillota > Bacilli > Bacillales_A > Planococcaceae > Planococcus. The sequence continues at coordinate 182 of CAZGMW010000359.1, forward strand.
AGAAGAGATAAACTTAAAGGAGCTGGATTGGATGACGACAATCGGTATCATCAGACATGGAATTACTGAATGGAATATACTCGGGATCGCGCAGGGCAGCAGCAATATCCCGCTCAATAAAACCGGCAGGGAGCAGGCAACCGCTTTATCCGAACGGTTGGCAGCCGATGAGGACTGGGACCTTATCATCGCGAGCGACTTGGACCGTGCCAGAGAAACCGCTGAAATCGTAGGTGACAAACTGGGTCTTCCTGTCAGCCATTTCGATCAGCGACTGCGCGAAATGAACGGCGGCGAAATCGAAGGCACGACAGAAGATGAACGCGTTGAAAAATGGGGTGCCGACTGGCGCTCGCTCGACCTCGGAATGGAAACACATGAAGCAGCAGCTGAACGCTCAGTCGCCACGCTGCAGGATATTGTAAAAGAACATCCCGGCAAACGCGTTCTGGTTGTCAGCCACGGCGGCCTGATCGGCTTGACGCTCAAATCGTTGCTGCCCGAGCAATTCAAAAAAACCTCACTCGACAATACCTCGATCACCATCCTGAAAAATCAGGACGGCACTTGGCAATGTCCGCTCTATAATTGCACACGTCATTTGGACGGCAAAGTTTTCGCACAATAAAATCGTTCTCGGCCTGGGTATTTTTCACCCAGGCTTTTTATATTGAATCCGGTTTTCCGATAAAAACCGACCGCATCCTCATCTGTTTCCGCAAAGATTTCATGGATGCCGTGGAGTTTGACGACTTCTTCAATCATGCAGCCACCAAGTCCGCTCTTACGGGAATTGCCCGCTACTGCAATATGGCGGATCTCACAGCGCGAAGCGTCTTTCAACTCGATGCCGATAAAAGCTTCTTCTTCCATCAAAAACAAATGGCGGTTTGGATTTTCAAGATACTCAGCGTATTCCGTTTCCACTCGTTCCGGTGCCATCGCAAAAGCCATCAATCTCTTGAGCTGCGGACTCAGTTTAGCTGCGGTCACCTTACTCAGCACCCCAACTATCCTCTTGCGTTACAGTTTGCTGATTGCTGGCGTATAGCGGTTTTTCCGCAACATCCACTGTCCAAGTGACGAGCGTGACACTGTCGCGTACTCCTTGTTGCTCTACCGTTTCAAGCAGCTTCTGGATGCCCGTTTCTTCATTAATTCCATCGAACTGATTGTGGATATTTACCGGCTTTGCATAAGGTTCACCCGGACATTCCGTCAGACCGTCCGTCGCCAATAAGATCTGGTTCCGACCCTGCCGCAATTCACGCAAGCCGCTGCTGAAGCTTGGCACCGGTTGGGCAAAGCTATTATTGCGGCCGATCCATTCGTAAAAATGGCGCTGATTCAGCTGGTATTGCCCCATTGCCGCCAGTTCAGTATGAAACAGATACAGCAGACAGTCGCCGACCGAAAACCAATATAAATGCTTGCCTTTGCGAATAGTAATCAAACAAGCTGTTTCGCCTTGAATTTCGCGGCACGTCGCCAGGAAATCCTTTTGGCGGAAGATTCGCAGCAGCAACGCCTCGAGACTCTGGAAAAATTCAAAACTGACGTCCATCGACAGGAACGATTTGATTTCTTCCTGGTGCGCGAGAAATTGCTCCATGACCACTTCGGCGCTTTCCGCCGTGTCATGCGCATCCATGATCATCGCCAATTCCCAGTCCTCTTCCGGATGCGCCCATGCCAGACACGCGTCCTCGTTCTTCGTCTGACCCGCAGCAGAATTGCCGCCGAACCGGCCGATCGTCATCTTCTGCATCTTCCAAATGTCCGGCTGATCCACAAAATGCTCTTCGCTGCCTACCCAATCGAACTCCTCCATCAACCCCACATCCTCTTTTTAATATTCTTACAATTATAGAACATCTGGCAGCTACTGGAAAACCTTTTCGGGATTAATTTTAATCAAATCGGTGGGGATGAGACGGTTTTGGGGTTGAGTTGCGGGTTGAAACGTTTGGGGTGCGGGTTGATCGATTTGAGGTGCGGTTATTGGTCTGCGAGGTGCGGAAATCGGCTTGCAAGGTGCGGTCAGCAATTCTTCAAAGCGAAAACATAATATAGCGAACAACAAATTGAAATATTTTCCACATTTTTTATTTTAGTTGCGCGATTTCGCAATTTAGTTGCGGTTCTCGGTCATTTAGTT
>CAZGMW010000360.1:0-2333 GCA_964526895.1 uncultured Planococcus sp.
TGCTTACTATATTATATTCCTTTAAGGTCTTCTTAAGCGGTAGCTGCAGTATTTTGAGCTTGCCGTTTATCTTGTTCGCGTTCATTCAGCAAAAGATCCAATCGATTTAAAAGATTGAGAAGATCGCTTTGTGAAATTTGTTTCATTTTTGCCCATCTCCTTGTAGCTTTGATACCTATTTATTCGGACAGTATCTACGGCTTTTGGGGGTGGAATGAAAAAATTAATATAAGTATTTTTTTCTGGTCATCAGAACAACGATAATGGCCGGGAAAGAAAATGCGATCATTCCAAGGAATGACAGGCCAGGCGAAATTTCATACAGGAATCCGCCGATGAAAGTCAGCAACGCAACACTGAGGCTCATTGCGATGGCGGCGTACATTCCCTGTGCTGCGGGAATATGGGCCGGATTGAGCTTTTTGAATATATAACGGATAAAAGCGAAATGGGCGACGCCGAATGATAGAGCGTGCAGCACCTGCGAAAAAATGAACACCCAAACAGAAGGGAACAGGAAGATCAGAATCCAGCGCAAAGTCGACCCGATGCCTGCCAAAAGAAACATGGATGAAACACTCCATTTGTCGAACCATGTATCCGCCTTTGCGAAAAAGACGATTTCAAAAACGATGGCGACATTCAGGATGATACCGATATAAAAACTGTTGACGCCGATATCCTGCAGATAGATGAAACCGTAATTATAATAGGCTGCGTGGGCTCCCTGCAATAAAATCGAAACCGTCAATACAGTCAAGAAAGCTTTGGATTTCAACAATTCCTTGACAGCGCCTTTGCTCGCCTTGTTATTGGGTTCCGGTTTTATGGATAAGGGGGCAGGCGACACGGCTGATTGAGTAACAGCCATGAACAGCAAGCCCGCCAGCATAATCCAGAGAATCGCCTGTTCCTGCCAGAGGGCAGTTGCAAAACCCACAATCAGCAAGGCGACGGTATAGCCGAGCGAACCGAAAGAACGGCTTTTGCCGTAATGGATACGATCACTCTGCATCAACACGGTAGCACCGCTTTCCATTGCCGGCAGAATATTAGGGTAGATTAAGTTAAAGGTGAACGTGATGAAAAATAACAGCGTATAAGAATTCGCTGGTATGTAAAGCGCCAGACTGGCGAGGGAAGCGATGGCAAGAATCTGCATGAGGCGCCCGAGAGAAAACAAGCGCGTCAACATCGGGAAAAACAGCAAAGTGGATAACGACCGGGCAATCATGCCAGCACCCATAATGATACTTGCCGCCGAAACGCTTAACCCTTTATCGTTAGTAAGCCAGCCTGTCCAGTAGGGGAGGAATATTCCCCAAGTAAAGAAGAAAGCAAAAAAATTGAGAGACAGCCATTTTTGATTGTTCATTCATTTACCTCTAATCTGTGAAAGTCATTTCAAGTATATCGAAAGTTCATGAGTTAAGGGAGAATTCCTGGCATAAAGATGTTAGAATAATAATGAACTTGAGAGAAAGAAGGAGAGACATGCAATCTCGTTATTCAATGAACAACAAAAATAAGAAACCTTATATAAAGTGGATTTTAATCATCGGAGCGGTGCTCATTGCCGCTTCAATCACTGTGTGGCTTTACCTTCATGATTGGGATATGGATCGGAGCCTTAGTGCGTTGACGGGAGATGCCGTTCAACAACCGGCGCAGCAGCCGGTTGAAGAAGTTCAGGAAGAGGATATCGTCATTCCGGAAGAAGAAACGGAAGGTGTTGAAGAAGAACTTCCTGAAACTCCAGAACCTGAAGAAGAAATCCTGGATGCGACTGAGTACCCGGAATCGGTCGAATTGCCAAAAGAACCAACGGTAGTCAATGGGATTCTGCTTGCAAACAAGCAAAACCCATTGCCTGCGGATTATGCGCCTGGTATTAACCCTGAAGCGCAGAATGCTTTTGATGCGATGCAGGAGGAAGCTTTGGAGTCGGAAATCGATTTGACTGCTTTCAGTACTTTCCGCGACTTTAACCGCCAGAAAGTTTTATATGAAGGATATGTGGCTAAAGACGGAGAGGAAAAAGCGGATCGATATAGCGCACGTCCCGGGTTTTCTGAACACCAGACCGGTTTGGCTTTTGATATCGGCGAAACCGGTGCTGAACAGCACTGGGCTGCGGCAAGCTTCGGGGATACCGAAGCTGGAAAATGGGTGGCTGAAAATGCACACCGTTTCGGATTTATCCTGCGTTACCCTGAAGGCAAAGAACAGCTGACGGGCTATATGCATGAATCATGGCATTTCCGTTATGTCGGAAAAGAAGTGGCAAAAGAGATTTACGAAGCCGAGATCACTTTGGAAGAATATCTGGAACA
>CAZGMW010000361.1:0-2309 GCA_964526895.1 uncultured Planococcus sp.
CTGGGCGACTCCTCTGGAGATCGGAGTCAATGTCGAAATGCCTTCATCATAATGAAGCTCAAACGGTGCGAATAACTGGCCAAACATGCGGCCGCTGCGTTCATGGAATTCTTCCTTGCCCACGTCCGATGCCAGCATCGGTCCGTGGAAAGTTACGAGGTCCGCATATTGGCCAATGGCCGTATGTAAAAAGGTGATGTCCGAATAACCCCAGAACACTTTCGGATTTTCCTTGATCAGACCAAAGTCAATTCGTTCTGTAATCCGGGCGGCTCCGAATCCGCCACCTGCACAAATGATGCCCGCTACTTCCGGATCTTCAAACATCATATGCAAGTCTGCCAGCCGCTCTTCATCCGTTCCAGCCAGGTAACCTTGCTTTGCTTCCACAGAGCGTCCCATTTTCACTTTCAGCCCTAACTCCTCCAGGAACGGCAACGCCTTTTTCAAATTCTCTATGTTCGGAGGTGATGACGGCGCAATCACACCAACCGTATCTCCGTGTTTCAGTCTTTTCGGCAATATCCGCATATTAATCTGCTCCTTTTCTCTGACTAAACACTGGCCAGTCGAGACCATTGCTGTCTGATTTGCTTCCTTCCAATATAGCAATGGGCAAACTTTTCTACAAGCATCCACTCCATTGTATAAAAAGTCACGATGAATTATAAATATTAAATTTAAATTATTTAGAATTTTTAGTTAAAAAGTAGCATGACAATTATTGGATTTTCCAATAACATTGAAAACAAGTTATAAATCCAGCACCACTATATAACTTGCAAGCAAGATCTTCTTATAGATTTTGAACCAATAAAGGAGCGGATCGGTATGAATGTTGAAAAAGTACTTGAAATGGGTTGGGAAGATCTTGCACTGGGAATTGGTGGCTCGGCAGCTGTCATGCTGTTCGTCAACTTTTTCACAATGATGTAGAGGTGACTCATGTATATTTACAAACCATAAAACCCCATTTCCAGAGGATCCGGAAATGGGGTTTTTGCTGTTCATAGAAGTAGGCAAACAAAAACGCCTCCCCTTGATCATACCGGGCAGACGCTGTCATTGAAATATGAATATCATCAGACTGGTTTCAGGCTTCACTTGGCAGACCTCCATTAAGCTGTTGTAATGCCATAAGTTCATGGAACATCATTTCGTCCCGTGACTCCAGCGCATAATCGATCATTCGTTCAAAATTTCCTTGTTCCAAAAACTCGATGGCTTCCATCGCTTCCGATTTGGCTTGTTCAGGAATTTCAGCGATACCTGCTTTCTCGCCCTGCAATATGGACTGGAGATGCATATGGATATCGGACACCAGCAGCAATTGATACAGCGGCAAGCGGATAAATCGGTTACCTTTCTGGAAAACAAAAACTTCAGATAAGTTTTCGACTTGGAACGTATTTATATTGACTACAATTTCCTTCCCTTCGACAGGGATGAAATGGAATAATTCATCGTCTTTCATAATTGAGAGGTACTGGTAGGCAAAGACAAACTTCACAAGATGATCTTCTCTCTTTGTATAGAACGGCTTCATCATTTTGACATGCAACATGACGGTTCCCCCCTCTCTTAAGTTAGAATATTCTGTTTAGTTAATCATACCATAAATTCCTCATTCCGTAACTAATAAAGCACAAGAATTATCTTCTTGTGCCCAATCTTTTCGTTCTCGGTTTTTTCGCAGCCGCCATAAATTGGATGCGGTTTTTATTCACCCTTATAAACAGCTGGCGAAGGGCTTCAACAAGAAAATCTTCAAAATCCTTGTTGCCCTCATCGCCTGGATTAAAAATGACTCTATTATTGTCGAAATCAATTTGTACAGTTGTCAATATGCCCTTGCATGCTTCAATATTTTCGAATGTAAAGCATCCATCATCACTGGAAATTTGAAAAAGGATCCTATCATAGCGTTTTTCAGCATTCAACAAAAAAAGTTCCCATACCGCAATATCTTCCTGAGTTAATACTTGCTTCAAATCCGGAATTTCCATTACATATGCTTTGTCCAAGGCTATGCTCCTGTCTCCTCGATATAGGTATTTATTCTTATACTTTATCCAGTATAATCTATCTATTCTCAAAAAAGAACTGCTTGTTAAAATAATTTACAACTCTATTCTGCGACCATCTTTTCTTCGCCGTTTACGGAACCGCCTGAAACCAGTATAATGGAAGGAAAGTTTTATTTTGGGGCGATGCAAATGGCTACGGTTCAATCCCTGGCACAACAATACGAAGACACAATACACAATTATATGGCTGCTATCGAAAGATCCCTGTATCCAACGCGCGCG
>CAZGMW010000362.1:0-2306 GCA_964526895.1 uncultured Planococcus sp.
ATCGTCCGCTGGGACGAGATCGAACTGAACCTCGAGGCGCGCTTGCTGGAAGTGGCAAGCAGCACGCCGGATGCGGCATCGGATGCCGCGCTCGAGGAGGAAGACGACGCCGATACCGGTGAAGCAGCGGTGGCCGAAGCCGTGGAGGCCGAAGGCGCCGTTGCGGTGGTGGACACGGCTGACTTGTCACAAGCGACGCCGCCGGTGACGTCGGATACGCCGGCTCCATGATAAACAAAAGGGGAAAGGCCGTGGACACGGCCGTTATCTGAAACCGTGTGGGTTCTGTGTACGGCTGATGAGGACGCTGTATGCAGGATGCGGCCTGTTTTGTGGGGAATTGACAGGGGCACCTTAACGAGGCTTGCCGCTTGACCTCTTTTGTTGCGGGCCGATCAAGCAGTCTTTTTTACAGCAAGAATAAATTTTCTTTTTGCATGTACGATGGAATTTGCTTGCCGAACTTTTTAAGAAGTGAAGGCGCAAAGTCCAGGGCGCTCACTGCTTGCCACGTCTTGATGTTATCTTTCTCGGCCTTATGGCCGGATTTGTAATGCAATAAGATCCCCTCAGGGATGTGGTAGGCATAGGCACTGGAGGCATCCTGTAAATGCACGTTATCGACCCCAATCTTCTTTGGATCGATCTGCATATTTCCATCGAAAACAGACAACGAATTTTGATTGATCAGGCTTATTTCTAATCTTACATCGCCAGTGCTTGTTTCAAAGACATTGATATTTTTACCATTGATAAAAATATTGCTCAGTTTATTCAACGCTGCTTTCACTGCGCCGCTTTTTGGGGACAGTACAACCTGTGGCGACATGGCCAATTTTGGTTCATAGTCATCAGTCTTCAATCCCAAGTAGCCCATAAGGCTCTTCAAGTTCGTTATCAAGACTTCTCTCTCAGTAGGTTCTGCATTGCTGACAGCGCCTTGCCCCATGCTGGAAGAAATAATCAGCTCTGATCCGCTTGCATCGCAATAATCAAGCAATTTCTGAAGTTGATAATTTGCAACCTTAATTGCGTGTGGTATTTCTCCTGACCATTGCGTTCTCCACGTCTCGTCAAACTTTCCTGAGTCATAATCCTCAGGAAACATGGTGGGCCAATACCGGTGCATACTGGAAGCGACATGATTCGTGAAGAAGAAGCTGACATCGGGCTTGGTCTGAATAAGTTGCCTTATGTAAATATCAAAGGCAATCTCGACCTGGGATACCCGTCGTCTGACAATACGATTGCTATTCAGACGTTCGCTGACGATCTGGTTTGATAACTTCAAAAATGTATTGGTAGTCAAGCCCAGATGCATGGCGTTCTGAATAAATCGAGTCGCTTCCCGCATTGCGATACCTGATTTGACATTTCTACCATTGGCACGGACCATCGACAAATTAAACGCCTGAAAAGCGCTCAATTTTTCTGGAAAACACTCATCGCCTGCGGCAAAAGTGTCAGGGACATAAAACGCGAAATTGTCCAGATTGACTGGCAAAGGGTAGCTTTGAAGTGAGCCAAAAACCCCAACTTTCACGCCTTGCTGAGCTAAAAGGTTATATACATTTGGATACTCTTTATTGACCTGTGTTAGGTCCTGGCCCAAGTCACTTATTTCATGATGCACGTTTGAAACCCCACGATGCATGGTGGGCCAGGTGATCCAGGGGCTCAGATTGCCTACATCTGCAGTGTGGGTTTGAAATAGCGAACTATGGTTTCGTAATTTTGCAAATGCAGATTTTGGGTGAGAGCTTGCATAAAAGTCAAACAGCTTTATTGGTACTTCGTTCAGTTCATAGATGATTACGCCCATTTTCTTTCCCGCTCTTCAGACTGTAAAGAAGAATCTTCCTGAGGATTCTCCAATTTTATTGGTAAATTCTTTGATTGCTGTCGAATATTTTCTGTCCCGGATTCAATCTAAAACTGAATTTTCGTGGTGCATCTCGATCAGCAAGTAACTAACGTCATCTTATCCGCAAACCATAAATTCGAGAAGTACGTCTCTCTCTCTGGCGCCAATTGCAGCCAGGCTGATGACGATTTTGGCTCGTTTGCAAAGTTACTTGAGAAAGAGCGATCAGATGATAATCTCTTCGCCAGAAATGGGGAATTATCCAGGACTTGTCTCCTGCCAAATGCCAGGATCATGGGTCGATGCATGACTGGACGACAACGCCTGTTATCCGACTGATATTGTCAGACGTGCCACGTTGTGTCGCACGCCAATTCCACCTCCCCCTATGGGTTCGCCTCAGGTTAGAATGAATCAATTCTCCGATTCAATTCTCACCCGC
>CAZGMW010000363.1:0-2299 GCA_964526895.1 uncultured Planococcus sp.
TCACATCTTCCATAAGCCTTATAAAAATGACATCATCAAACCGAACTTCTTTTATCAAAAAGCACCTTATCATTCCTGAAAGGGGCAAAACTAATGAAAGAATTCAAAATCACTTATTTTTTCGATGAAGAACATTATATTCGCCGATTCATTTTTGTGGAGTCACAGGAAAAAGCGGAAGCGCTGGTCCAAAGTGAGCGTGATCAATATATTTCGTTCACCGACAGCAGAGGGATTTATCATGAATTGGACACGGATAAAGTCAGGGTTACACAAATTTCGGAATATCATCGTATCGATAAATCAAAATCCTGAGAAGCTCCGATTCCATTTTTGGAGCTTTTTTCTTTTTGCAGCTTTCCTGCTGTATAGCTCGAATATACAGCAGAGTTTATTATATAATAGGAGAAGTGAACGTTCTTCACATTCAAAGTTGAAAGAAAGTGGGAAACAGTATGGGACGCAAGTGGAATAATATCAAAGAGAAAAAAGCATCAAAAGACGCCAATACAAGCCGCATATACGCGAAGTTCGGGCGTGAAATCTATGTGGCCGCCAAACAGGGCGAGCCGGATCCTGACTCGAATCAGGCATTGAAAGTGGTATTGGAGCGCGCGAAAACATACAGTGTGCCAAAAGCAATCATAGACCGGGCGATTGAAAAGGCTAAAGGCGGTTCTGAAGAAAGCTATGACGAACTGCGCTATGAAGGATTCGGACCTAATGGCTCGATGGTTATTGTGGATACATTGACGAATAATGTTAACCGTACCGCGTCGGATGTGCGTGCAGCGTTCGGTAAAAATGGCGGGAATATGGGTGTCAGCGGCTCTGTTGCTTATATGTTCGATCATATCGCAGTTATCGGCATCGAAGGCCAGAAAACGGCAGATGAAGTGCTTGAAATGATGATGGAAGCAGATATCGATGTCCGTGATGTTGAAGAACAGGAAGAGTCGGTCATCGTTTATGCGGAACCGGATCAATTCCATTTGGTGCAGGAAGCTTTCAAAGAAGCGGGCATCACGGACTTTACTGTCGCTGAATTGACGATGATGGCGCAGAATGATGTGGAACTTCCGGAAGACGCGCAGGCCCAATTTGAAAAAATGATCGATGCTATCGAAGACTTAGAAGATGTGCAGCAAGTTTATCATAATGTTGATTTAGGCGAATGATTATAGAAGAAGCAGCCCTTTTTTAAATCGAGGGGCTGTTTTTTTATTGAGTTAAATATACTCAGCAGTGATATTGCGGCTGTTCCAATGAAGAAACGATTCCGATTATTTGCTATACTGTCTCTAACAGATGAAACGGAGGCGTTACGATGAAAGACAAATGGGAAATAAAATACTCTTCACATCGTATTCGGGTAGAAAGTACATGGGATCAAAAGAAATTATGGGTCGACGGAGTTCTCCAGGATGACCATCCGGGCTTCACGTTAAGCTCCCGATTGTTCGGAAAAATAAGAGATGATAATGGGGAATTTCAGGAAATAAAAGTGTCGCTTGGATTAAGCTGCTTTTCTACCGAATGCCGGATTTTTGTCGGAGACATCCTGATTTATTCTACGGATATTGCCTGGGAAGGCTGATGGCGTGAAGTTGGTTTGTGGCGGAAGGAGTGGTGAAAGTGAAGATCATTGATACGCATTGCGATGTCTTATTTAAGATGCAGGTGGCAAAAAGAGATTCACTTTACCACAAGCAGCTTCTGAATTTTAACGATGCGAAAGAGCTGGACAGCAATTTTCAGCGGCTGCAGGCAGGTGGAATCAAGGTCCAGTTTTTTGCGATTTTCCTTCATCCTGAGCTTCCAGTGGATGAAAAATGGCAGCATGCCCTTGAGCAGGTAGACCTTTTCTACTCGGAGATAATAGGAAAGATTCCACAGATGCGCCATATCCGAAACTGGCAGGAGATCAATGAACTGAAAGATGATGAAGTCGGGGCCGTGTTGACACTTGAAGGAGCAGAGCCGATCGGCAATGACCTTTCAAAATTGCGCCACCTTTACCGGCTTGGCATCTTGTCTGTAGGATTAACATGGAATTATGCAAATCTCCTTGCAGACGGTGCCGGTGAACCGAGAGCTGCCGGATTGACGCTGTTCGGCAAAGATGTGGTCCGGGCAAATAACACAAATCGGGTCTTTACAGATGTGTCGCACCTGTCCGAAAAAGCGTTTTGGGATGTGGTAGAGTTGGCTGATTTTCCGATTGCCAGCCATTCGAATGCACGGGCCTTATGCGATCATAGCCGTAACCTGACCGATGACCAGGCGCGAGCCATGTTCA
>CAZGMW010000364.1:0-2299 GCA_964526895.1 uncultured Planococcus sp.
GTGGATCTCACCACTTCGTTCGAAACAGAGTTGTAGAGCCAACTCTGTTTCTTCTCCCCTGGGAGTCTTCGCTGTTCTGCTCCATATCTTTGGCCACTTTCTCCATCAGCTGTTAATACCGTTATATTTATAACGGTTTTTTTGTTATGATTAATCTTATAATGGAGGCGAAATGAATGAAACAATATTTGGATTTATGTGAACATATACTGGAAAATGGAGCAAAGAAAGAAGACCGTACAGGTACTGGGACTTTAAGTGTCTTCGGTTATCAGATGCGCTATGACCTGACTCAAGGCTTTCCATTGATGACAACGAAAAAAACTGCTTTCCGCCTCATTGTGTCAGAACTCCTTTGGTTCATAAAAGGCGATACCAACGTAAAATCACTGATCGCAGACAATAACCACATTTGGGACGAGTGGGCTTTTGGCCAATGGGTTGCTAGCAAAGAATATAACGGTCCCGATATGACCGATTTCGGCCGCCGTGCACAAAAAGACGAGCAGTTCGCGATTCTTTATAAAGAACAAATGACTATTTTTCAAAAAAATATCCTGGAAGATGATGGGTTTGCTGAAAAGTATGGTGATTTGGGTCCTGTTTATGGCAAACAATGGCGTTCATGGCAGGCGACGACAGGGGAAACAATTGATCAATTGAAAAATGTAAGTGACGCCATCAAAAAAAATCCGGATTCAAGACGGCATCTGGTGACTGCCTGGAATCCGGAATTTGTCGAAGACATGGCTTTGCCGCCGTGCCATACCATGTTCCAATTTTATGTGGCTGACGGAAAACTGTCCTGCCAGCTTTATCAAAGAAGTGCGGATGTGTTCCTGGGAGTGCCTTTCAATATCGCCTCATATGCATTGTTGACACATCTCATTGCACGGGAATGCGGCCTGGAGGTCGGTGATTTTGTCCATACGACAGGAGACACCCATCTTTATATGAATCATATGGAGCAAGTGAAAGAACAGCTTAATCGGACGCCAAAAGAGCTGCCTGCATTAAAAATTAACGAGGACGTCGAATCAATTTTTGATTTGACGTTGAACGATATCAGCATCGAAGGCTATGATCCGCATCCAAGGATTTCAGCGCCAGTTGCTGTTTAGGAGGAAAACAGATGATTTCATTGATGGTTGCACATGATCCACACTATGTCATCGGCCGGGACAATCAATTGCCTTGGCATATACCGGAAGATCTGGCCTATTTTAAGAAACACACGCTAAATAAAGGAATTGTGATGGGAAGAAATACGTACGAATCTATCGGGCGGCCCTTGCCGAAAAGGCGTAATATTGTCGTCAGCAGGCAGCAAGATCTAAGAATTGAAGGTGTGGATGTTGTCCACTCGATTGAAGACGCAGTAAGGCTAGCGGAAGAAATCCATCCGGAAGTCATGGTGATAGGCGGAGAGCAGATATTCAGGAATGTCCTGCCAATTGCAGATCGGCTTTATATAACACTCGTGCATAATGACTTCGAAGGAGATACCTATTTTCCGGAATACGGTGAAGGCTGGCAAATTACTTTTGAGTCAGAGCGCATGGAATCAGGTGAAGTATCTTTCAGTTATTTGATATTCGAACGCAAAAGCGGAGGATCATCGAATGCTTAATTCCATCAAAACGTTTTCTTTTCTATTCGGTTATTTGCCGATTGCAGCAATGAAGCTGAAAAGTTTTCAAAAGAAGAAACCGCATCTGACAACTGAAGAATATGATGCATTGATTCACACGGAACCAAGCAAATGGGCTGCAGGCATCATGAAGCGAACCAAAAGTGATGTGTCAGTTACCGGCCTGGAATGGATCCCGGAAGGACCTGTACTCATAGTCAGTAACCACGAAGGCAATTTTGATATACCGGTCATCCTTTCCAGTATCCCGAAGCCTTTTGGTTTCATATCAAAGAAAGAAGTAAAGAAGCTGCCGGTTATTCCGATTTATATGGAAGACATGAACTGTGTATTCATCGACCGAACAGATCGAAGAAGTGCATTAAAATCAATTTCCGACACTGCTGAAAAGTTAAAAGAAGGCCATTCAATTTTAATTTTTCCTGAAGGCACACGGAGCAAAGGCACTGGACTGGGTGAATTCAAAGCGGGTTTCATGCGGATTGCGACCGATGCAGGAGTACCGATCTTACCGCTGGCAATAAAAGGGACGGCAGATATCATGGAGAAAAACGACAATAAGATCAAATCTGCAAATGTGAGTTTGCAAATCCTTGAATCCGTTACTATATGAATCCTTGACATGACATCACTTCCTTCTTCTTATAT
>CAZGMW010000365.1:0-2295 GCA_964526895.1 uncultured Planococcus sp.
GACGGAGAAATCCAGATCAACATTGAAGAAAGTATCCGCGGTTACGACGTCTTCATCGTTCAATCTACTTCTCAGCCTGTCAATGAAAACTTGATGGAGCTACTGATTATGATTGATGCGGTCAAACGTGCTTCAGCCCGTACGGTCAATGTGGTCATCCCTTATTACGGTTATGCCCGCCAGGACCGGAAAGCGCGTTCGCGTGAGCCGATCACAGCGAAACTGGTAGCGAATCTTTTGGAGACGGCCGGAGCTACTCGAGTGGTTGTACTGGATCTGCATGCCCCTCAAATCCAAGGCTTCTTTGATATTTTGATCGACCATTTAGTTGCAGTACCTCTTCTCTCGGAATACTTCTTGAATGAAAGCGGCATCGACCTTGAAAATGTAATCGTCGTTTCGCCTGACCATGGCGGCGTGACACGCGCCCGTAAAATGGCCGATCGACTGAAAGCACCGATTGCCATAATCGACAAACGCCGTCCGCGTCCGAATGTTGCGGAAGTGATGAACATCGTCGGTAATGTGGAAGGCAAGACGGCCATCATCATTGATGACATCATCGACACAGCCGGCACGATTTCGATTGCTGCAAGCGCCTTGATCGAAAGCGGAGCAAAAGAAGTATATGCCTGCTGTACACATCCGGTGTTATCTGGCCCGGCTGTTCAGCGCATCAATGACTCTGTCATTAAAAAACTGATCATCACCAATTCAATCGCTTTGCCGGAAGAGAAAAATTCTCCGAAAATCAAGCAATTGTCGGTAGCTAAATTATTGGCGGAAACCATTGTCCGCGTCCACGAACAAAAATCAGTCAGCAGTTTGTTCGACTGATTATAAAACTACTCTCACCCTCCAAGGTTTGATGTTTGAAGTTAACGGGTATCCACTAACTACGAACATTTATAAAATTTTGGAGGGTGAAATGTATATGGCTACGAAAATGACAGCGAAAAAAAGAGAAAGCGGTACACCGCAATCGGCATTAACTGAACTACGAGGAAAAGGTGATGTACCAGGAATCGTATACGGTTATCAGGCCGAAACGACGCCGCTTACAGTATCAGAAATCGATTTGATTAAAACTTTGCGCGAATCAGGGCGTAACGGTGTTATCAACCTTGAATTGGATGGAAAAACGTTCAATGTGGTAATGAGCGATTATCAAATGGATGCTTTAAAAGGTAATTTTAAGCACGTCGACTTTTTGGCAATCAATATGTCCGATGAACTGGAAGTATCAGTTAACGTCCACACAATCGGTGAAGCTGCCGGCGAAAGTGAAGGCGGCATCGTGAACCAGCCGAACCGTGAAGTGAATGTCAAAGTCAAACCTTCGGATATTCCGGATGCAATTGAAGTAGACATCAGCAAACTTGAAATCGGTGATTCTATCTCGGTAGAGGATATCCGTGGCACAGTATCTTATGAAATTTTAGATGATGATGACTTCCTTCTAGTCTCTGTGTCAGCACCTCGTACACAAGAAGAGCTGGATGAGCTTGAAGAAACTCCTGAAACTGAAGGCGACGAGCCGGAAGTTGTCGGAAGTGACGAAGATTCGGATTCAGAATCCGATTCTGATGAAGAAAAAGAAGCTAAAAATTAAACAGAAGAAAACAGGGACTGTCTTCTGGCAGTCCCTGTTTTTTCATTGACATCAGCATGTGGTAAAATAGACAGCAGTGAAAAGCAAAGGAAGAGTTGCCATGAAATTGATTATCGGCCTGGGCAATCCAGGCAAAACATATGAACAGACCCGCCATAATATCGGCTTCCATGTAATCGACCAATTGGCTTCGAAATGGAACGCTCCACTGACCCAAGCAAAATTCAAGGGCATGTATTCAGTCATCCATCGTCCGGAAGGCAAAGTGATGCTGTTGAAGCCGCTGACGTACATGAACTTGTCAGGAGAAAGCGTCAGTGCCATCATGGATTATTATGATATTGAAATTGATGACATTGTGGTCATTTATGATGATTTGGACTTGCCGACAGGACAATTGAGATTGCGTCAAAGAGGCAGCGCCGGAGGGCATAACGGCATCAAGTCATTGATTCAGCATTTGGGGACCCAAAACTTCAACCGCATTCGAATTGGCATCAGCCGTCCGCCAGCGGGAATGAAAGTGCCCGATTATGTATTGTCCAGATTTACAAAAGAAGAAAGTGCGGATATGACAGATGCAGTGCATAAATCGGCTGACGCCTGTGAGTTCTGGCTCGGCAAGTCTAAATCATCATAAATGACCACAATGTCATCAATTTCAATATCATAATAATCCATGA
>CAZGMW010000366.1:0-2281 GCA_964526895.1 uncultured Planococcus sp.
TATGGAAAATTGCCAACGTACATAATATTTCAGTATCTGATTTAAAATCATGGAACAAGCTTTCATCCGATGCCATTTTCCCGAATCAGGTCATCAAAGTGGCTGCTTCGGCAACAAGCAGCTCGGTTACAGCTCCAGCGCCACAACCAGTGCAAACCCAGCCCGCCGGCAACGCGACAAATACATATACAGTTAAATCGGGCGATACTTTATCAAAAATCGCTTCTCTACATAAAACCACAGTCAGCAATATCCAACAGCTCAACAAGATTTCCGGCCATTTGATTTACCCCGGGCAAAAGCTTTCAATCAGCGGAGCTGCATCGGCAGTAACGGCGCCAAAACCACCGGCTGCAGTTGCACCGGCACCGACTCCCGCTCCTGCACCATCTGTCGGAACTGCCAGAACTTACAAAGTGGTCAGTGGCGATACACTGAGTGGAATCGCTTACCGCAACGGTATATCCGTAACCCAATTAATGAACTGGAACGGCCTTTCATCCAGCTTGATCCGTGTGGGCCAAGTCCTAAAAATCGAAAATTCTACAGCAACTCCTTCCCAAACAACGCCAGTTTCAAATCCGGCTCCGCCAGTGGCATCTGACACTGTCGGCAAGATCGTGGAAACAGCAAAATCTCTTGTAGGCGTTCCTTACGTATGGGGCGGTTCAACTGTCAGCGGATTTGACTGCAGCGGATATATCTATTATGTATACAATCAGGCAGGCATCCAGATTCCACGTACAAGTACGACGGGATACGATGCACGTTCTTATGACGTAAGCTCACCGAAAGTCGGCGATCTTGTATTCTTCGAAAATACTTATCGTGCAGGCATTTCACACATGGGCATCTACATCGGCAATAATCAATTCATCCATGCCGGTGGCGATCAGGTTCAGATCACCAATTTGAACAATAGCTATTGGAGCAAGCATTTTGCAGGCTTTAAACGTCTATACGCGATGGATTAATTTATAATTTTAGCCCCTCTTCCGCCATTGTGGATGAGGGGCTTTTTAGTATCCGAAATTAATATAAAAAGGTAAAGAGAATGCAGGCATCAAGCTGCAGCCTCTTTACCTTTTTTATAAACGTTCGACTTCCTCTATCAGCGCTTCCGCCAGATTCTTGCCGTTTTGGATGCACGCACCGATGCCGACTCCGTAATAGGAAGCGCCGGCCAATCGGACGTTGGGCAGCTGCTCAGCCAGCTTCCGCTCGAGCCCTTCTACCGCTGCTTTATGGTTCATATTATAATTCGGCATATTGCCGTTCCAGCCGGTGACTTCCACCGATTTCGGCTCAGCCGCAAGCTTCAGGCTCTTGCGGATATCTTCCAGTGCAACAGCTGCCAGCTGATCTTCTTCCATGTCCTTCAATTCTTCGAAGCCGGGATTCGAGCTCTTGTAGAATAAACGGACAAGCAAATGACTGCCTGTTGATGTATGTTCCCATTTGCGGCTCGTCCACGTGCAGGCGTTGCACCGCAGATCCGTATTATCGGAGACGATAAACCCTGTACCGTTCGCCGGCAGTTCCGCATCCAGAATGTCAAAACCGAGGTAGATGCTGATCAATGACGAGTTATGCAATTGATTGAATTCAGGCTCCAACTCCGGCAGACTCAAAATTTGCTGTGTCAAATGATGGGGAGTCGTCATGATGACATAATCCGCTTCGACTGAATTGCCATCATCCATCGTGAGTGTCACAGTTTCCCCTGTCTTCTGAACGGCTGCAATTCCGACACCTTTCATAATCACAGCTTCCGTCAGCGTTTCTTCCAGCCGATCGATCAATACGGCCATGCCTTCATCAAATGACAGGAATTTTTTATTGGCCGCTCCTTGGAATTTGGCTTTATTGGCGCCCAATCCTTTGATGATGCTGCCGTAATCATTTTTATAGTCAACCAGATAAGGCAGCGTCGAAGCCAGTGTCAGGTCGTGCAATTTACCCGAATAGACTCCTGATAATACAGGTGCAATCTGTTTCTCGACCAATTCTTTCCCCAAAAAGCTCTCAAGGAATTCGCCGATCGAACTGTCGTGGGTGAAATGTTCATTTTTCGTTTCGAAATCCTTCAGCGCTTCTTGCTTGCCCTGTTCGGAAATCAGTGTCGAACTGAACAGCGCTTCTTCATCCATCGGGATGCCGAACACCGTATCCGCCGGAATCGGATGCAGCCCGCTGTCTGTATACAGATACGAAATACCGGTTCCGTTATAGACCACGCGGTCCTCAAGCCCCAGCTCTTCGACCAGCGGCCAGACGCTGC
>CAZGMW010000367.1:0-2281 GCA_964526895.1 uncultured Planococcus sp.
TGCTAAAATAACAGATCAAAAGAAAAATGGATGCTTTTCGCGGGCGAAAAGCGAATAAGTAGTTTTAAAGTAAGCACTCACTCTAATTCTGGAAGTGAGTGCTTTTTATATTTGTGTACCATCAATTTAATTGTTAAATATAGTAAAATTCAAAAAATTAAAATGAAACTTTTGTAATATTTTATGCATTTAATTAACGAAATAGTTATACAATAATAAGGGGCTTGGGAAGCCTGTCAAACATCATTTAAAAAGGGGTTGGGGAAAATGAAGAACACATTGCATCTATCATTAATCTTTGCACTTATCATTTCTTTTGTTGCACCTGTTATTGAAAAGGGACAAGAAACACATGCAGCAACATCAAGCGCCGTCGCCATCAATGAAGTAGCTTGGATGGGGACGAGCTATAGCTATAATAATGAATGGATAGAGTTACATAATACGACAAGCACAGCAATCGACATGAGCGGGTGGACGTTAAACGCCATCGATGGCAGTCCGGGCATCAGCCTTTCTGGCACCATCGCGGCGGGAGGTTATTATCTGCTGGAAAGAACCAGTGACGGCTCCGTGCCCGGTTTTGCTGCTGATTTGATCTATACGGGATCTATGGGAAATGGCGGTGAAATCCTCGAACTGCGGGATGCTGCCGGTACTTTAATAGACAGTGCAGACGCCTGGTATGCGGGAGACAATACCGCAAAAGCCACAATGGAGAGAGTGGATCCGCTAGTGGCTGGTACGGAAGCCACCAACTGGATCGATTCGTTAAAAATTTATGATGGAGGAAGCGGCACACCGCGGGCAGTCAATTCAAAGGCAAAAGGCTGCACTGATAGAACAGAACAGTTGAATAATGTTTCTGAAGCAGAGGGTGCCATCAATGTTTACTTTAATAAATGCGTTGATGTTTCTTATGCAAGCGCCGGAAACGAAGCAAACTATAACGTAAATCTGGAAACTCGCCTGATCGAGCGTTTGAATCAGGCGACGACAAGTATCGACTTTGCAACATATGAACTTAATCTGCCGGGAATTGTGGATACATTGATTGCCAAAGCGGCGGAAGGCATCGATGTGCGGGTTATCGCGGATGCCAAGGACGCATCAGATCTTCATTATGCGGACCGTTTCAAAACGATGCGGCTGCAGGTGGAAAAAATGGTAAGAGGCAAGGATGGGAAAATAGGAACAGCGGATGATGTTTATGTATTTTCCGATTCTCCAATGTTCGCTGTGGAGGACAGTGCAGCAAGAACGGACTTCGGCTTGCCTTCCACACCGGAAGATTTTCCGCTGGTAACTGTTGCAGTGGGGAATAGTACCGTATCCGGCTACCTCTTTGTGGAAGCTGAAGAAAAAAGCGCAGATGCTTATTACAGCCCTGGAACACAAATGCATAATAAGTTTGCTGTGATCGATGACCGCTGGGTATTTACGGGAAGCTGGAACTTCACCATAACCGGCTTGTACGGTACGGAAACCAATATGGAACAAGGAATTCTGGACGGCAATCAGCAGCATGTAGTCGAAATCAACTGGCCTGCGCTGGCTGATATCTTCGAAGTTGAATTCAATGAGATGTGGGGAAATTCTGATTTGACACCAGACCTGGCTGCTGCTAATTTCAATACGCGGAAAATAGATAATACAACCCACCAAGTGGACGTAAATGGCAAAATCGTAGAAATTTACTTTTCGGCGGGCGATGATGCGGTCGGCAAAATGAGGGAATTTGTGAGAACATCGGCTGATGTAAATACGTACTTCACAATCTTTGCGTGGAGCGATCAAGGGCTGGTCGATGAGCTGAAGAATCTCTGGGAAGGTTCTTACAATGATATGGAAGGTACATTGACGGGCTTTGATATCAAAGGTGTTTTCGATCAGAGCTTCTGGAATCAATGGTGGTCTGCAAGTGTCGATATGACGGGCCGCACCGCTTCACAGGAAAGCGTGGACAACCCTAACACCCGCTGGGCAAATCCCGCGCCTGTTTATGAGGCCAATGAATCCCGCAAACTTCACAGTAAAACGATGTTAATCGATGCCGATACAAACAGTGATCCGACTGTCATTATAGGTTCCACTAACTGGAGCAATAACGGGAATAACATCAATGATGAGAATATGCTGTTTATCCATGACGCAGCCGTTACGAATCAATTTTTACAGGAGTTCAATGTCAGGTATACCAATGCTGGCGGAACCGTAAATTAAATAGAGACCCTTACAGCGAAGACTATGTTTCGGAGATTTGGATTCCGTTGAAGAGGAC
>CAZGMW010000368.1:0-2274 GCA_964526895.1 uncultured Planococcus sp.
ATCCCAGCCATCACTTGAACCGACAATCCGCAATTCTTTTTCGTAGAATTCCGGCTGCAGGGTGAAGCTTTCTTTATTGCCATCCGACAGAATGCATATCTCCCGGTGGCTTTTCACCGCTTTCTGCAACGAGGCAAAACCTGCGTTGCTGGCCGAACATTCAATGCCGAAATCATAATGATCCTGCGGGTAATCATCCGAAGAATAAATCGAACTGACGCCGAATGACTTTGCCAATTCCCAGCGTTCAGAATTGGGTTCGATTACATCGACCCGCTGGACCTCAAAGAAGTTTTTCAGGTAATGGACTGCAAGCAGGCCCATTGTTCCGGTGCCTGTCACCAGAACCTGGCTGTCAGCTGCAGGGTTCAGTTTGCGCACGCCTTTCGCGGCATCGCAGGATAAAATCGCAAGCAGCGCCGTCTCGGCATCTATATTTTCCGGAACCTTGAATGCTTCGTCTGCTTCCACTATCCCGCAGTTCTTCTGGCCGTAAAATGCGATTACTTTATCGCCCGCTCTTAACCCTTCCACGGCTGATCCTGTCTGCAAAACCTCCCCAAAACTTTCATAGCCTACTTTGCGCGGATATTCAGGAAACGGGTCTGTCGGATCCTGCTCACGAAATTGAGGAAGTTCAGCGCCGATGCTAATCGCTGTCGCTGCCGTTTTAATCAGCACTTCATGCTCTTTCAATTCCGGCAATTCGTTGCTGCTCCACTCCATTTTTCTTTTTCCGGTCAGCTGTAAAGATCGCTGAATCATTCTGCCACACTCCGATCCATTTAAGCCTATTCCTTTTTATGTAATAAAACTCCTCTTCTTACTATATCCAATATTTTCTTCCACCACCATTTATTTTCAGATTATTTTATGTATAATGATAATAACTAAAATCCATCGCTGAATCTCCCCAAGAATTCAGCGTGTTCCCGAAAGGAAAATTGGCCGTGACTATTTGTCCAATCTGAGTATCCCTCTAATTTAAAAACGTATATACGAATTTAAATTCTTGGGGGAACAGCTTTATGAAACTGAATAGAAATTTCAATTTACTGCTGACGGGGCAATCTCTTGCCAATATTGGCGATATTCTATACATCGTCAGCATCATTTACCTGATTTTTGAATTGACTGGTTCCGCGACTGCGGCGGCTTTTGTGCCTTTTACCATTACCGGCTCGATGTTCATATCGAGCACATTGACGCCTTTGCTCATGGAGCGCTGGAACTTGAAGTGGCTGCTGGCCGGTTCGCAGATGGGCAAAACTGTATTGCTGATCGCATTGGCTTTCTTCATTCCACACTTAACTTTAGCCAATTTCGTCGCATTGTTTTTTGTCATCAGTCTGATTGCTTTACTTGATGGCTGCGCAAATCCGGTGACTCAATCGTTGATCCCGCTTTATGTGAAAAACGAACACTTATTGAAAGCGAATGGGATCACCGAAACCGTCACACAATTTATCCAGACAGCCATGTGGTTTATTGGCAGTTCCTTGTTGATTTGGATGACAGCCAATGAATTGCTTTGGCTGACGGCAGCTCTATTCTTGTTATCGAGCATCCTGCTAAGCAGTCTGGAACCTGTCTCATTCACACCTTCCAAGCCACAAGGCAAATGGCAGCAAATCAGCAAAGGCTGGAAGACCGTGACGACAACACCCGTATTGATACGGATTGCATGGATGGATATCATGGAAACGATTGCCGCCACCGTTTGGATCGCCGCCATTCTTTTCGTCTTTGTCAGCGAAGCACTTCTTTCAGACGAAAAATGGTGGGGCTTCATCAACGGTGCGTTCTTCCTCGGATTGATTGGCGGCAGCGTCTTTTGTCTACGGTTTTCCAGATGGATCGATCAGCGGCTCAGCTCCTGCATCTTCTGGGGAGCCGCTCTCAGCAGTCTGGTGACCATCTTGTTTGGTTTGAACAGCATTCCGGCATTGGCGCTGCTGTTGTCGTTGTTGGTCGGCGTTTTCAGCCAGATCAAGAATATTCCGCAGCAGACCGTCGTGCAGACAAGTGTCTCGGCGGATCGGTTGCCGACCGTTTACACGACACTCGGAGCGATCGGCACCGGCACCTTTGGAATCGCTTCGCTGTTGATGGGAATTCTGGCGGATGCATTCGGCATTCGCACCGTCTTCATTTTATCCGGCGTATTATTGGCCGTGGTCAGTCTGATTGCCTATCAGGGGCGGACCTTGTTATGGCGTGCGGTACAGGAATAAACTTTATAGTAAGAGGCAGCTAAGAAACCGATATTCCGCA
>CAZGMW010000369.1:0-2274 GCA_964526895.1 uncultured Planococcus sp.
TGGAAGAAAAAGATCTATTGAAAAATTCACGGGATTGTTTTATGGGCCAAGACGCAAAAACTAAGAAAAACGGGGAAATTTTTATGATTTATTTCCTGAACAATGTCTATGAAGAAGGGGTATTATTCAAAACGATCAAAGAAATAACTACAGATGTGAATATGTCGCATTCCGCCTTGACGAAAGTGCTGAGAATATTGGAAGACAAACAATTTATCTATCGCAGGAATGGCATTATCGGATTGTATCAGGACAGCCGTCGATAATTAGGGAACGATATAAAGATGCGTTGGAAAGAAGGAATAGAAGATGGTGAATACGTTATACGGACTGCGGGAATTGCGAAAAGCCCGCGGGTTGTCACCTAAAGATCTTGGGCGGCAAATCGGCGTTGCGACCAGTGCCATCTGGTCTTACGAAAATGGAACTAAAAAGCTGTCTGTCGATCATGCCAGACGACTGGCACATTTTTTTGATGTCCAGCCCGAACTGCTGACGGACGAATAAAACCATCCGGCCATCATAGTTGATGGTTGCGCCAGAAAGGAAGGAAACTCATGAAAAATACAGAAGCTTCAACAAATCATTTTTACAGGGAACGTGCTTTTACAGAGCTGGCGGAAGGTTTGGAAGGCCACGAGCAGGAGGTGGCGAAAAATGCATTATGGGAAATTCAGGTATTGAAGAGGGAAGTACAGGTATTGCGCCGTGACAAAGAGACGTTGCTGCACGAAAAAAGAGAGCTGAAAGAAATAGTGAAGAGCGAAAAATATCGCTCCAAAGAAATGATCCGCTATTTCAGCCGGTGGACCGAAGAATTTGCAAAAATCATCAAGATACCGATTGATATGGAAAATGAATCGCATATCCGCCAGCATTATTTTTCGTTGCGTGAATCAGCAAAAAATCTGGTCCACAGCTGCAGGCGGAAATTGAAGGAAATCGATTATGAAATGGAAGCACAGGACGAACCCAATATCAAAAGGCATTGATTGCCCAATAACACGAGCTTCTTAGACGTGCACAGAAGGGATGAAATGGGATGTTTAGCTTTGGATCAAGAGAAGTTGGAATCGACTTAGGTACCGCCAATACCTTGCTGGTTTTGCAGAACGAAGGCATCATTTTGCGTCAGCCTTCGATGGTGGCGGTCGATAGTAGCAAAGATGAAGTGATTGCGGTGGGGAAAGAGGCATTTGCGATGAGCGGACGTACTGTCGGCAATGTCAAAGTCAGCCATCCGATGCGCCGGGGCATAATTGCCGATCACGAAAAAGCGATTACGATGATCAGCCGTTTTTTAAAAGAAGTGACGAAAACGGTTGGAAATGTAAGTAAAAAGGTCTTTGTCATTAGCATACCTGTTGGAATAACTGCTGTTGAAAAACGTGCAATCCTTGAAGCGGCAAAACGAGTGGGTGCGCGGGAAACGCTAACGATAGAGGAGCCTTTGGCTGCGGCAATCGGTGCCGGTTTACCAGTGTGGGATCCAGAAGGGCTCATGGTGGTTGACATTGGTGGGGGAACGACAGAACTGGCCGTAATTTCTTCAAACGGGATAGCCGTCAGCCAATCCCTTAAAACGGCTGGCCAAGAGATGGACCGGTTAGTTGTGGAATACATCCGGAAAAATTGTGGCTTGAAAATTGGCATGCGGACAGCGGAAAACCTGAAAATCCGTCTCGGTACCGCTTTTGGTGCCGACAATGATGAAACTCCGGAAATATACAAAGTGGGTGGCAACGATCTGTTGACGGGTCAACCCAAAACAATTGAAATCACTTCGCGCGATATCGAAAATGCTCTGGCTGAATCGGTGGAAGTCATCGTCGACGGAGTTAAACACACGCTCGCAATCACTCCGCCTGAGCTGGCCGCCGATCTCCATGATCGAGGAATTGTCCTGACAGGCGGAGGAGCGCTTTTGCATGGCCTCGACAAAAAATTGAGGGAAGAAATTGGAGTTCCGGTTTTTCTGGCAGAAAACCCGATGGACTGTGTGGCGCTGGGCACTGAAAAAGCCATGCGCGCTATCGACAACTTGAGGCAGCCCACTCCATAAGATGAGAACTTACATTCCATCACCATAGGTATTGCTTCCGCCACCGGCCGTATAATTGGAACTTTCTCCCGGCTTGGCGTTGGAATTCATTGATTTTAAAACGGTATTATTGTTCTTTTTCCGTCTCCAGTCAATAAAACCGGCGAATCCGATCATGCCGAAGACCATCACAAAAAACCATGTCATATAATCCACCTCCATTTTTTGATAAT
>CAZGMW010000370.1:0-2273 GCA_964526895.1 uncultured Planococcus sp.
TATTCCAGATTAAACAAGGAAAGCATGTGGACTATGTCTATACGGATGCTCAACTAAAAGAAGCATTGGCGAAGCTGTCGAGCAATCCAAAACCGAACATCCAGCGTTATAAAGGACTCGGTGAGATGAATGCGACACAGTTGTGGGATACAACAATGGATCCGGATGTCCGGACTTTGCTCCAGGTAACATTAAACGATGCGATGACGGCAGACGAAACATTCCATATTCTCATGGGTGATGACGTTGAACCACGCCGGAACTTTATAGAAGAAAACGCTCGTTACGTTAAGAATCTGGATGTTTAAGGTGATACAGGTGAGAGGAGGCTGCGGAAATGGCGGAAAGGCCTAGCAGTGGAGTAGAAGAAATAAATATAAGCACGGAGATGCGCACGTCGTTTTTGGATTATGCGATGAGCGTTATCGTGTCCCGTGCCTTGCCGGATGTTCGTGACGGATTGAAACCGGTCCATCGTCGAATCCTATATGCAATGCATGATCTCGGAATCACTTCCGATAAAGCCTATAAAAAATCAGCACGTATCGTCGGGGACGTAATTGGTAAGTACCATCCTCACGGCGACAGTGCGGTTTACGAAACAATGGTTCGTATGGCGCAGGATTTCAGTTATCGCTATATGCTGGTTGACGGACACGGAAACTTCGGTTCTGTCGATGGCGATGCAGCAGCTGCAATGCGTTATACCGAGTCCAGAATGTCCAAAATCGCAATGGAATTATTGCGTGATTTGAACAAGAATACAATTGATTACAGAGAAAACTATGATGGGCAGGAAAAGGAACCAGTCGTTCTCCCAGCGCGTTTTCCGAATTTATTGGTCAACGGAACTTCGGGTATTGCGGTTGGTATGGCTACAAATATTCCACCGCATAACCTGGGTGAAACCATCGATGCTGTTTTGGCGTTGGCGGAAAACCCTGCAATTACGACGGAAGAATTGCTTGAATACATTCCAGGGCCTGATTTCCCGACGGGCGGTATCATTCTCGGCCGTAGCGGAATTCGCCGTGCCTATGAAACAGGAAAAGGCTCTGTACTGATTCGTTCGGTAGTGGAAATTGAAACAAAACCGAACGGCCGTGAGACGATTCTAATCCATGAATTACCTTACCAAGTCAATAAAGCTCGTCTGATCGAAAAAATCGCTGAATTGGTTCGCGATAAGAAAATCGATGGCATCACAGATCTTCGTGATGAATCCGACCGTAACGGGATGCGGGTTGTCATTGAAGTTCGCCGCGATGCAAGTGCCAATGTTTTATTGAATAACTTGTATAAACAGACAGCAATGCAAACGAGTTTCGGCATCAATATGCTGGCATTGGTAGATGGTCATCCGAAAGTTCTTAGTCTAAGAGATGTATTATTCCATTACTTAGAGCACCAAAAAGTGGTCATCCGCCGACGCACTCAATTCGATTTGCAAAAAGCGGAAGACCGTGCACATATCTTAGAAGGTTTGCGTATCGCACTAGATCATATCGATGCAATCATTGCATTGATCCGTGGATCGCAAACCACAGAAGAAGCCCGTAATGGTTTAATGAACGATTTCAATCTTTCTGAGCGTCAATCACAGGCTATTCTAGATATGCGCCTTCAGCGCCTGACTGGTTTGGAACGCGATAAGATAGAAGATGAATATCTTGGATTGGTTAAAACAATCGAAGAGCTTCGCGAAATTCTGGCAAATGATTATCGAATCATTGAGATTATCCGTGAAGAGATGACTGAAATCAAAGATCGCTTTAATGATGAAAGAAGAACGGAAATCACTACAGGCGGTACTGAAATGTTTGAAGATGAAGACTTGATTCCACGGGAAGATTCGGTTCTTACACTTACTCATAACGGCTATATCAAGCGTCTGCCCGCAAACACTTACCGCAGCCAAAAACGTGGCGGACGCGGTGTTCAGGGAATGGGCACAAACGAGGATGATTTTGTAGAACACCTTCTATATACCTCTACCCACGATACGATCCTGTTCTTTACGAGCAAAGGGAAAGTCTACCGCAAGAAAGGCTATCAGATTCCAGAATATGGCCGCACTGCAAAAGGCTTGCCTCTAGTGAATTTGCTTGAAATCGGTAAAGACGAAAAAGTTACCGCAGTAATCCGTGTAGAAGAGTTTAAAGAAGATGCATTCTTCTTCTTTACAACACGTGACGGAATCAGCAAACGGACTCCAGTAACAAATTACGCCAATATCCGTCAGAATGGTTTGATTGCCATCGGTCTTCGTGAAG
>CAZGMW010000371.1:0-2270 GCA_964526895.1 uncultured Planococcus sp.
TTACCGGAATGCTGAAAGCTTATGAAGACGTCGACATCATTCAGGAAGATGAAAATTATGTATATGCGATTGCCAAATCGAAAACATTGAAATTCAAAGACGATCTCGAATTCTTCTTTAATGATGCCGCTCGTCAAATCGAGTTCCGTTCAGCTTCACGGGTCGGTTATTCAGATGCGGGAGTCAATCGTAAACGATATGAAGAGATGAGACTAAGATACTTGAGCATTGCATCACCTCGTCGTGGCTGATGAATAAAACGACTTTTTTTATAATCGTGCGTTGGCTGCTGATTGTGATATTAGTGGCTGTTGGAATCTGGCTAGGCCGCTCCGTTTTTAAAGTTGACGCGGAAGATTTGCGCAATTGGATCGTATCTTATGGCTTGTGGGCACCGTTTATCTATATTCTCATCTACACTGTCAGGCCGTTGATCTTTTTTCCGGCATCGTTATTGTCACTTGCCGGGGGCTTGGCTTTTGGTGCCTGGATGGGCACGGTCTATACCATCATCGGAGCTGTTGCGGGTGCAATTCTGTCTTATTTTGTGGCTCGGCTGCTGGGAAAAAAACTGATACAGAAAAAATGGGACGGCAAAGCGGCAAAAATCCAGTACCAAATGGAAGAGAACGGTTTTTTGTACGTACTGATCTTCCGGTTGATCCCCGTCATCAATTTTGATTTGATCAGTTATCTGGCAGCGTTCGCGAAGGTAAGGTTCAGTTCTTTTGCTTTAGCGACGCTGATTGGGATAATCCCGGGCACCTTTGCCTATAATTTTCTTGGCAGCAGTGCAGCAAGCGGTAACCCGACAATGATTTTCCTGGGTATTGCCGTTTTCATCCTGCTGACGATAATTCCTGTATTTATCCGCAACAAATGGATGAAAAAACAAGCAAAAGACAATGAATAAGCTATCTATAAAAGGGTTGAGGAAGTGGTCATGATGAACATTAAGACTTTAACAGCGCCGGCAATACTGGCTTTTACACTTGCCGCCTGTTCCACACAATCAGAAAACATTACTGTCCAGGAATCGGCCAATCTGCTTGAAGCAGACTGGCAGGATATCACAGAAGCCGCCGAAGGACAGGAAGTAAATATGTATATGTGGGGCGGCAATGACAATATCAATAGATATCTGGATGACTGGGTGGCACCCCGGTTAAAAGAAGAATATGATATTGACTTGACCCGAGTGCCGGTAACCGATTCACAGGACATCATCAATCAATTGCTGGATGAAAAAGCGGCGGGCAAGACAGAGGGCAATATGGACATTATTTGGATTAACGGGGAGAATTTCAAGTCAGCAAAAGACAACGGACTCCTTTGGGCGGACTTTACCGGTCAATTGCCGAATTTCAATGATTTCATCGACCAGGATGCACCTGAAACCGCTTATGATTTCGGGGAACCGGTGGAAGGACTGGAAGCACCTTGGGGTAAAGCCCAGTTTGTTTTTGTCTATGATGAAAGCAAAGTTGAGGATCCGCCGAAATCCATGGAAGAACTCGCTGTCTGGGTTACGGAAAATCCTGGGCAATTCACCTATCCCGCCTTGCCGGACTTCACCGGCAGCGCTTTTATCCGCCATGTATTATATGAAACGACCGGTGGCCATGAACAATACGAACAGCCGGCGTCGGAAATTGCCGATTTGGAATCACGGTTGGAACCGATGTGGGATTATTTGAACAGCATTGAACCCTATTTATGGCGCAACGGTGAGACCTATCCCGAAAGCCTGGCTAAACTTGATCAATTGTATGCCAGTGGAGAAGTCGCCATGACGATGAGTTATGATCCGGCACTGGCCGCCAGTGAAGTGCTGAAAGGCCGTTTTCCCGAATCGACACGGACTTTCCTTTTGGATGGCGGCACACTCGCCAATACACATTTCCTGTCCATTCCGTTTAATTCGTCCGATAAAGCAGGAGCTCTGGTGGCCATCAATGAATTGATGTCACCGGCAGCGCAAACGGCTAAATTGTCCCCAGAAAACTGGGGTGACCTGTCTGTTCTGGATCTGGACAAATTATCACCGGAACAGCTAAAGGCCATGAACGATGTAGACCTTGGCGAAGCGACACTGCCGCTGGAAGAACTGCAAAACAATCAATTGCCGGAACTTTCGGCTGATTATATAGAAATCATCGAAAAAGGGTGGATGGAAAATGTGGCAAAAGAGTAAACCTTACCTTTTGCTGCTGCCAGCCACCGGAACCATTGTCCTCCTGTTTTTCGGGGGACTTTTTGATGGTTTGCTG
>CAZGMW010000372.1:0-2264 GCA_964526895.1 uncultured Planococcus sp.
GTCCAAAGCGACGAAGCGGCTTATTTACAGTGATTCTTTAGTTCAACCAATATAGCTGCTTAATTATATCTCTTAAGAAGAAAATGACCAATTGTAAACTGCTGTTATTTACTAAAAAGAACGTTAATTTTATACATATCTTGTCATTCGAATATCAATTTCTTTTTTTCTTTAATATGACAAATAAAACATGTAAAAAGATCTATGTATTTAATTGACAAACAAAACTTTCTTCCTATTCAAAATAAATTGAATTATATATACAATTCAGAGGTACCAAAAAACGTTTAGGGGGACGAATGATGTTAAAAGTATTGTCGACATCCGCATTAACGCTTGCTTTAGTAGGCACAGCAGTTTTTGCTGGCGTAAACAGCAGTGATTCCACTGTTGAAAAAGTCAGCCATAAAAGTGAATTAAGCCTTGCCGATTATGTTGGTGCTTCACCTGAGCTGGCAGATAAGGCCAGAGAGCTGGGGATCGATCTTTCAAAAGCCGACCCTGCTGGAAAATTAGCAAATAATAATGGCAATAAATTTGAAGCACCCGGCGATAACCATGCTGCTTATAATGTGACAGAAGGGGATGTCCCGGTACTTGTCCTTTTGGCGAAATATAAAGATGGCGATGAGCCGATCGGCGATATGCCCGGCCAAGTTCCTGCCCAATATTATGAAGACTTGATTTTCGGTGACGAATATAATCCTTACGAGTTGGAACAATTCAAGCAATATGCAGAACATAATGGCGTAGCGGTTCCAACGGACCGGACTATGCAAAATGTATATAAAGAATCGAGCAATGGCAAAGTAAACCTTGTCCGGAAGGAAAACACTGATTTTGCCTGGGTCGAACTGCCAAAAGGCGCTTCCTATTATTTGGATCAGGAAGGCACTTATGCTGAAAACGGCGAGTATCTTCATGGCAATGCCAACGGCGACGCCCACACTGGTGAATTTGTCCGAGACTTGCTGAAAGCGGCAGACGACCAGATTGATTTCTCACAATACGCAGTTGACGGTGAAGTGCCGAATATATTTGTCGTGCATGAAGGAACGGGTGCTGAATTCAGCCGTGACCCTGCACAATTCTGGTCACATAAATGGAGCCTGTTGAGCGCGTTGTACTATGGTAAGTATTACGAAACAGGAAAACCGGCCGATGTCTACGCTGGAGTACCACAAGGCGAATGGATCAACGATACGATCGCAAACGAAATGACGTATGACGGCGTGCTTGTCAATAACTACAACATCCAACCGGGTATCGGTGGTAACGTCGCAGGTTATGATGCAGCAACGGATTCTTATGATGAGTCACTTGCAACAGGGCCATTCCCGGCTCAGCCTGGTGTTTATGCACATGAATTCGGCCATGCTTTAGGATTGCCGGATTTCTATGACACGGTATACTCTTCTGAAGGCGTCGGCAACTATTCAATGATGGCTGGCGGTTCTTGGATGCGTTACCCGGATGCTGCTGCATACTCAGGAAACTCACCGACTCTATTTGATCCATTCTCGAAAATTTTCCTTGGCTGGGCAGATCCGATTGATGTAAAACCGGGTGATGAAGCTCAGACAATCACATTGCCTCCGGTCAATGAAGCTTCTGCTGACAGCGGGATTGTGAAAATGGAAGTGCCAGGTTCGAATGGCACAGAATACTTCCTTTTCGAAAACGTTCAGCAAAAAGGGTTTAATCAAGGCTTGATCCGTCAAGGTGAAGATGCTCATGGACTGCTTGCATGGCATGTGGATGAAAACATCATCAACCTTTATCAGACTGCAGGATTCCGCCCGAACAATGTTGAAAACTGGATGAACAAACGCTTCCAGTACAACCAGTTCCAAACTGCCGCTGATGGCACAAAAGTGACGCATTATGGTCTCTCAGTGCTGCAGGCAGATGGCAATTATGATTTGGAGAAAAACTTGAACCGCGGCGACGCAACTGACTTCTTCAAAACCGGCGATGAAATTACACCAGTTTCAAGCAATGTCCACACTGGATCTTATTATTTCTGGAAAGGGCAGACTGCTACACCTGCTGATTCCGGAATTCATGTAACGGATATTGTGGAAAACGAAGACGGTTCGATTACTGCGAAGTTCTATTACAATTCCAATTCAAGCAAAAAATAATATGCCTTAAAAAAACCGCCTTTCCGAGTGTTGCTTGGAAAGGCGGTTTTTTCGATTTTCGAAGTTTGCTTGTATATATTTAGGTTATATTTGATAGTAGCACAATATTTTTGAAAGGAG
>CAZGMW010000373.1:0-2264 GCA_964526895.1 uncultured Planococcus sp.
CATGGCAGAAAATAATAGCCAATCAATTTGTGTATCTCTTATTGCAATCATCGTTCCTAGAAATACGGGAGCGAAAGATGCGGTCAAGGTATGGGGGCGGGTTAACTGCCACCAAACACGCCAGCCACTGTCCGCTTGTAAAGTTGTTGTCATGATGTATCTCTCCTCTATTTATTCCATATTATATTGTACTGCAAATTTGCTTTGAATACAGCAAATGTTGTGCTGATTTCAAGAGAAAAGAGTATGATAGGGGGTAGAGGTTAAAAAGATCGAGAGCTTTTCCTAAAGTTTAGGTAGCTACTATATAAACGGAGGTAATTTGATGAATCGACCACAGTATTCATCGGCCGAAAAACATGATAATTCAAGGTATATTGCATACCGCTTTTATACAGAAACAATTGAAGTATCCAGGATGTCTGCACTGGCATTCTTTGAAGCAGGGAAAACTGTTTATAAAGGTAAACGTTTCTTTTGGCAGAACCCGGAGAAAACTTTTACTCTAGTTGGCCTGGGTCATGCCCATGTTTTGACTTGTGCAAATCACCAGGGGCGTTTTGAAGATGTAAAAAGCAATTGGCAGAGTCTATGCAAACAGATTGTAAATGAAGAATATTTTGTTGAACCGATTTTATTTGGTGGATTTTCATTTGATCCATTAAATAAATCTAAAAGCATCTGGCGAGAATTTCCGGAAGCTTATTTTGCGGTGCCTACATTCCAGCTAGTTATTAAAAATGAGCGTGCTTTCATCAGTATTCATTTGATTACAAAAAAAGAAAATTCTTTTACCGACTTCGAAGCCTTACGTAAAGAGCGTGACAAGCTTATCCATGCTGCACAGGTATCAGAACCGGTTACTTATAAAAAGCCGGAAGTTAGGGGAAGAGAGGAACTGAAAAAAGCTTCCTATCTATCTTCTATTGAAAAAGTAACTGGAATGATTAAAGCAAAGCAGGCGGAGAAAGTAGTGATCTCACGTGTGCTGCGATTGGATTTTGAACAAACGCTCTCGCCTTCTTCTGCTCTTTACCAAGTTTCTAAAGAACAGCCTGAGAGTTTTCTTTTCGGTTTGGAAGCAGAAGAACAATTCTTTTTCGGTGCGACTCCAGAACGTCTTGTTAAAGTTGAAGATCGTCAGGCTTTATCCACATGTCTAGCAGGCTCTATTCCAAGAGGAAAGACCGTGGAAAGAGATAATGAACTTGGCAATGATTTATTGAAAGATAAAAAGAACCGTTCAGAACATCAGTATGTTGTGGACATGATCAGTACAGTATATGCTGCTCATTGCAGTCAACAATTCGTACCGAAAAGCCCGAAATTGATGAAGGTCAGGGACATACAACATCTTTATACACCAGTTGAAGGAGAGTTGAAACCAGGCTCGAATCTCATCGATCTGGTGCGTGATCTGCATCCAACGCCTGCACTTGGAGGAGAGCCAAGGCAATCGGCTATGAGCCTGATAAGACAGTACGAAACGATGAATCGTGGTTATTACGCAGCACCAATCGGCTGGATAGATGCTAAAGGCGATGGGGAGTTTGCTGTTGCGATCCGTTCGGCTTTATTGGATGGAAAAGAAGCTTATTTATATGCAGGAGGCGGAATTGTCGAAGATTCCACTCCAGAGTCGGAGTATGCAGAGACTTGGGTGAAATTCCGTCCGATGCTTCGTGCCTTGGGAGGTCAATTGAGTGATGAATCGTAAATATCTTACCGAATATGTCTCGGCGTTCACCCACAGTTTGGTGAATCAGGGAGTAAAAAATGTTGTTATAAGTCCGGGATCGAGGTCGACACCACTGGCATATGCCTGCATGAAAGAAGAAGGGCTGAGTGTTTATCGCCAAATCGATGAGCGGTCAGCAGCTTATTTTGCGCTCGGTATGGCAAAGGCTTCGGGTGAACCGGTGATGCTTCTTTGCACGTCAGGAACTGCAGCGGCGAATTATTTTCCAGCAATTGTTGAGGCTTTTTATGCCAGAATTCCATTGATCGTAGTGACGGCTGATCGCCCGCATGAACTTCGTGAAGTAGGAGCACCGCAGGCAATTAATCAAATCGATCTCTTTGGCTCACATGTTAAGTGGTCAGTTGATTTACCGATGCCGGAACCTGAGAATCGGTTGGATTTTCTCGTGCGCCATTTGCATCGTTCACTTAAGAGTGCTGTGTCTGAGCCGAAAGGTCCTGTACATTTGAATGTACCTTTCCGTGAACCTTTGGTGCTGGATTTCGAACAGCAGTATGACAGT
>CAZGMW010000374.1:0-2253 GCA_964526895.1 uncultured Planococcus sp.
AAACAGAAAGAGAAAAAGAATTTCTTTTTCTCTGTCTGTTTTTGATATACGGCGGCAACGTGAATAGAACAGGAAATGATGGAAAACAAAACTTTTTTAGAAAATTATTACCTAAATTTAAAAATCATAAAGATTTATTATGCAAATTAAGGTAATCTGAATTGTATAGTACAAAAGGAGTGTGACCGATGGAATGTAATAATTGTTCAGTTGCTGATCTTAGATTCGATATCAAGCTGGAAGGCGAAGCGAATCTTTCCTTGATGGATAAAGTCGTCCGGCATCTGGAACGGCGAGACATGGAAATTACAAGAAAAGAAAATAGATTGCTTTTAAAAGAACGTGGTGCAAAGGAGTTCTATGATTTCTGCGTGCATCATATGGAACCGTCAAAAGTGACGTTCCGGATTGATAAGGGTGAATGGAACAAAATTGAAGACATAGAGCAGGTTTTCAATACGGAATGGATTGATGACGTGATCCGCAAGGAATTGCTGGTGTGCCATTATCAGCCGATCGTCACAGCAGATGGAGAAATTTTTGCGTATGAAATGCTGGCCCGTTTCCATCATGAAGACGGTACGGTTATTTACCCAAATGAAATTTTTCCGGCTGCCAAATCACGCAGCAGGCTCTATGCGCTCGACCGGGTTTGCCGAATGGCGGCTGTGCGTCATTCCGCTGTTTTAAAGAACGTGAAAGCCTTTATCAATTTCATCCCGACGTCGATTTATTCGCCTGAATTCTGTTTACGTTCAACCATCAACCTGGCAAACGAACTGGACATTGACCCGCGGCAATTGGTGTTTGAAGTGGTGGAAACCGAAAAAGTGGATGACATTGATCATTTGCGGGAAATTCTAGCTTTTTATAAAAAGAAAGGTTTCCAATATGCGCTGGATGACGTCGGTGAAGGCTATAGCACCATCGAAATGCTGGCGGATTTGGAGCCGCATTATATGAAACTCGATATGCAGTATGTGCAGGGAGTGGCAGAAGACGCGGATAAACAGAAAACAGCGTTGAGCTTCCTGGAGAAAGCAATGGAAATCGGATCGGTACCGCTGGCGGAAGGCGTCGAAACGAAAGAGGATTTCGAATGGTTGAAAGACCAGGGTTATCAGTTATTCCAGGGCTATTATTTCGGCAAGCCCGCTAAAGAGCCGCAAGGAATTGCGACGGTACCGGCTTAAAACGAGTTTTTCGGGTAAACTGTATGAAAAGGAGTGATGGCTGTGCTGAGCTTTGATCCTGATCAACAGACAGAACGCGAAAATTATAAATTGCTGGTGGGCACGATCATACCGAGGCCGATTGCTTTCGTCACCAGCAAATCCGCGAATGGAATTGTGAACGCTGCACCTTTCAGTTATTTCAATATCGTGTCGTCGAATCCGCCGATGCTGTCCGTTTCCGTTCAGCGCAAGGGCGACGATAAAAAAGACACTGCACGCAATGTGCTGGCGGGCAAAGAATTCGTCGTTCACATCGTCGATGAAGAAAATGTCTTCGAAGTCAATGAAACCGCGGCATCTCTCCCGCCACATGAAAGTGAAATCGATATAACGAAACTGACTTTGATCGACAGTGATGAAGTCGATGTGCCGGCTGTCGAGCAGTCGAAAGTCCGATTTGAATGTGTCCTTCATCAGGCTGTGGATTTGCCGAACACGGATTTGCTGATCGGCAGAATCGTCCGGATTCATATTGATGAGTCAATTTATGAGAACGGGCGCATCAATGCGGAAATTTTAAAGCCGGTCAGTCGTTTAGCCGGAACGAATTACGCCAAGTTAGGTGAAATATTTTCGTTGAAGCGGCCGGAATAGGTTTGAACAGGGTCCATGCCGGAAAGTGCTTTCCGGCATGGACTTTTCCCTTTATATCGGGTTATGCAAAATTCAAAAGCGGGAGCGGATGTTTTTCGCTGTGCGAAAAACTCCAGTCTTTAGGGAGTCGCCGCGAAA
This sequence comes from uncultured Planococcus sp., assembly GCA_964526895.1. Classification (GTDB taxonomy): domain Bacteria; phylum Bacillota; class Bacilli; order Bacillales_A; family Planococcaceae; genus Planococcus. Next base: position 1,968 of record CAZGMW010000374.1, read on the forward strand.
GTGGCGGCTTTTTCAAATTGGGGGTTTGGTATTTGGATTTTGGGTGAGCGCAACTAAATTGGCTGTAACCGCAACTAAATGGCAGAGAACCGCAACTAAATTGAGTCTGACCGCAACTAAATAGTGAAATCACGCAACTTAATTGAAAAATAATGTTAAATATTTCAACTTATTGTTCATTTTTTAACATTCCTGCTGTGAATAATTGCTGACCGCACCTCAGAAGAAGAGAACCGCACCCCAAATCGATCAACCCGCACCCCAAACGGTTTAACCCGCACTCCAA
>CAZGMW010000375.1:0-2250 GCA_964526895.1 uncultured Planococcus sp.
GATGGCAGATTTATGGAGCCAGGAGAAATAGTGGAACAAAAAAACCAGGCCGCTTATTGGCCCGGTTTGCTGGTTATGCTATTGCTGCCGCTGTGCGAATCGTCTCAATTCATTTCAGACGAGCATTTTCCTGATTCCTTCAATGACGCGTGTCTGTTCCTCATAAGTCATATTTGACCCTGAAGGCAGGCACAGCCCATATTTGAAAAGTTTTTCGCTGACCGGAACCTTGTTTTCGTGCGGGTAAAATTTTGCTGATTCAAAAAAGCTTTTGCGTATGCAGCGGTTTCCAGACATAGCGGGTTTCAATATTATCGGATTCCAACGACCGCTTCAGCCGATGCGGAGTGATGCGCGTTTCAGCAGGGTCAAGAAGCATGACAGTCAGCCAGCGGTTCGAAAAACTGCCTTCGATTTCCGGTTGAAAACTGACTGCCGGCAAATCGGCCAGCTCTTTTTCATAACGTTCATAAACCAAGCGCCTTGCCGCTACCCTGTCGTCGATCGCTTCAAGTTGTGCCCGCCCGATCCCTGCCAGCACATTGCTCATGCGGTAATTATAGCCGACTTCACTATGCTTATAAAAAGGAGCGTCGTCTTTTGCCTGCGACGACAGGAAACGGGCTTTTTGTATGGCCTGCTCATTATTTGAGACCAGCATCCCTCCGCCGGATGCGGTGATGATTTTATTGCCATTAAATGAAAAAATTCCGAATTTCCCGATTGAACCGCTTGCTTTGCCTTTATACCATGAACCCAAAGATTCGGCAGCATCTTCAATTACGGGTACCTCGTACTCTTTGCAAATGGCCATCAATTCATCCATTTTCGCGCTTTGCCCATAAAGATTGACGATGATGACAGCCTTCGGGAGTTTTCTATTGGCCAGGGCATCATCGAAAGCCTGGCGAAGAGCGAGGGGTGACATGTTCCACGTTTCTTCTTCCGAATCGATGAAAACCGGTTCTGCGCCCAAATACAAGATAGGATTTGCGCTGGCTACAAATGTAAGCGATGCACAGAAAACAGTGTCGCGTGGCTGGACTCCGAGCAGGTTCAAAGCCAAATGAATAGCCGCCGTACCTGAAGTTAAGGCTGCCGCTGACTTGACTCCTGTATATTTGGCCATGTCTTTCTCGAACCTGTCGACATTCGGCCCCATCGGAGCAATCCAATTCGAACGGAATGCTTCCTCAATATATTTCATTTCATGCCCTGTCATATGAGGAGAGGACAGCAGGATTTTGCTGCTGTCCTTTACCGGCAAGGGCATCGGTGCATTATAAGAACTTTCAACAGAAGGAAGAATTTTCATAACTGCCTCCACCTCTCTTGCCAGCAGATGATTGTGCAGAGAGTCGAATATCCAAAAGAAACTTCATCGTAGCACCCCGTCTCATTATAATGATCTTGTGGAAAACTTAAGAAGCCAGCATTTATTCAGCTGCGCTTTTTTCGGCAATGTCTGGAAAAGCATTGCCATCCAATCTTTTAAAAGGAAAAAATCCATTTCGGAATAAGTTAAATTTATTCAATGTACCTGAGATTTTCTGTGCGGTATCTGGATAGTATCCAGCCGACAAGTCACCCGGGCTGACAGAATATGGCCGCTGGAAAGGCTTAGCGTAAATTCTGTCGAAGATGGGATGGACAGAACCACAATCACAATGTGCACTCATTTCCGGCAACTCCACTTTGTCGCCTATGTCGTAGCGGATCAGTGGAGTTCCGTAATTATTGAAACTTGTGACAATCATATTGCCGTCTGCTGTTATTTCAATTACTCCGGAGAACAAATTGTAATGCATTCTTCCTTTCACACATTCCATAACAAAAGGAGCAGCCTCGGAAGGACTGTACCGGTCTCTCAATGGGCAATCGAAAGCTTCCTCGATTTCCTTGCGGCAGTCAGGATGCAGCGCTTCAGCCACTGAAAAAATGGCTATCGGCTTAAATGTGAGGATAAGTTTATTTCGATTAATGTATTTCGCCAATTCATGAATCGCTGAGGGGAGGCCATCGATAAAATCCGGTTTGTATTTTTCCAGATCGTTTATATAGGCAGCTGCATTTTCTGGAGTGCAATAAAAACTTGAATAGATTCTTTGCCTGACAAAATAATTGTCTCTCCAAAATACTTTATTGGGCTGATTATCAGGAATGATTCGTTTGGAACTGAAAGATGCCCTTTTCATCTCAAGGTTAACAGCCCCATGCTGTTTTTTGAAAAAGTCGAGAAAAGCCTTTTTC
>CAZGMW010000376.1:0-1481 GCA_964526895.1 uncultured Planococcus sp.
GAAAAAGATTATTGTCTGCCTGCCAGCCGGCTATAATTCCCTGCTCCAAGAGAAACGAAGCTACAGTTTCCTTGTATTCATTAGGGTTTTCATTGAAGGATTGGGCATGTGCTCCTTTTTCGAACAATTTTAGAGTTTTGGGGCCATTTTTCAATCGGTGCATTTCGATGCTCATTTCCGGAACAACAAAATCATCCGGTAAACTATGGATGAAAAGTACGGGTTTATTGATCAGTTTGACCGCTTCCCGTGGAGCAACCGTGCTGATGTGATAACCGTCCCGCATTTTCATAAAAAAACCGGCAAGCTTTAAAGCCATGGGCGTCTTTAATGGAGTTGTAGTCTGCATGACATGAAGAATCTGCTCTGAGATATCTGAATACCCGCAATCGGAAATATAAAAAGAAGCATCATCCCGCATCCCGGCATAAAGAAGGGTAGTGGCAGCACCCATAGATTCACCATGGATGCCGAATACAAGGTTCGGTCCGGCATGTTCTTTCAAAATATCGACTACCGCTTTCAAATCAAACTTCTCATAATGTCCAAAACTGGTAGTTTTGCCGCCGGATCCACCATGCCGCCTGTGATCATAGACAACTGAATTAAAGCCCAACTCTTCGAACATCCGGGCATATTTGAAGGAATTGACTTTTGTTTCAGTGACTCCGTGGCATATTATGACGTATTTATGGGTATCATGGGGCTCCAAAAAAATGGCATGAACTTTATAGCCATTATCAGAATCGATCCAGTGTTCTTCTTTTTTTACTTTTGCATACCAAACTTCATCATAGCGTTTAGCGGAGGTTTCACGTTCCAATATCAACTCTTCATCTTTTTTCTTCACGTACATGAGTCGATTGCTCGCAAGGATGCCAGCAACAGTCGTCAATAAAGTAACTGTACTCGATATGGCAGCTGATATCCGAAAAAAGCGCTTACTCATGGCTAAAGCTCCTTTATGATCTATTTATATATAAGGAGTATATTCCCGTGTTAATGGGATTTGACACGTGTCCTGCAATTTTATCGATTGCTTGGCAAAGTAAATCTAAATCGATGCCAGTCTGAATATCCATACGGTGCAGCATGTTGACAACATCTTCTGTTGCGACATTGCCGGTAGCGCCAGGAGCGAATGGACATCCGCCCAGTCCGCCAGCAGAAGTGTCGAAACGATCTACACCTGCCTGCAGAGCAGCGAAAATATTCGCTAAAGCCATTTTTCTGGTGTCATGAAAATGTGCAGTGATCAATGTATTGGGGAACTCTTTCCGCAGTTGCTTGAACAATTCGTAGCTTTCAGAAGGATTTGCCATTCCGATCGTGTCGGCAACGCTCAATTCATCAACACCCCAGTCGATGAATTGCCGGCATAAGCGGATGGTGTTTTCCGGTTTAATGGCGCCTTCGAACGGACAATAGAATGCTGTAGAAATACAGGCGCGTACAAAAACACCGTCTTCTTTTAATTTAAA